>NZ_JAVRHO010000059.1:0-1384 GCF_031846515.1 Autumnicola lenta | reverse complement strand
CTGATCACAGATCTTCTATAAAAGCAGATTTCAACAGTAGATATTTCCTTACCACGTATTTTCTAGAACGATATTAGCCATTTTTCAGCCATCATTTTAGCATCCTGGGGGTTCATTTTCGAAAAACAAATTCCTTTGGCGGAATGGTTCCTTTCCTTTTTTCAAGGGAAGGTTGGATCTATCAGCGAAAGCTGATAAAGACGGAAGGGTAAAAACATAATTTATAGCAAACTCTTCATCATTGTAATGCAGAGTTTATCCTTTATTCAACTTCTCCATCATGTGAAAAAGAAGATTCCCGTTTTTTAAGCGTAAAACTTGGACTCCATACCGATATTTGCCATTTTTAAGGCATCATCTTAGAAAATTTAGAAGCACATTTTTTAGAAACAGGTAATTTGCACGACTGGTTCCTTCCCTTTTTAAGGGAAGGTGGATTTATCAGCGTAAGCTGATAAAGACGGAAGGGTAAAAACATAATTTATAGCAAACTCTTCATCATTGTAGTGCAGAGTTTATCCTTTATTCAACTTCTCCATCATGTGAAAAAGAAGATTCCCATTTTTTAAGCGTGAAATTTGGACTCCATACCGATATTTGCCATTTTTAAGGAATCATCTTAGAAAGTCTAGAAGCACATTTTTTAGAAACAGGTAATTTGCAGGACTGGTTCCTTCCCTTTATTAAGGGAAGGTGGATTTATCAGCGTAAGCTGATAAAGACGGAAGGGTAAAACCCTTTTTTAATTAAAAAATGAACCTAACCATAGATTTATTCTTAGAACACTGACTTTTTCTTAATCTACCCATCCTCAGAAACAATATTTATCATTTTTGAGCTGGTTTGCATTAAGACCTACAAGGTTTTCAAAACCCTGCAGGACTGCCTGGCGATATTTGCCATTTCTCATTCATTATCTTAAAATTCTAGAGGTTGATTTTCGAAAACAAGTTCCTTTGCCCTAATAGTTTGCTTTATAAAGCACCCTCTAACTGGACCAGGATTCAAGCCGAACGTGCCAGCATTTTATTTAGATCCTACCCTGATATCAAACGAGCATATACTCTGGTACATGGGTTAAGAAAAATATTTAATGAAACTACAGAAGTTAAAATAGCTTTTACCAGGCTTGCTCGCTGGTATAAACAGGTCAAAGAATCTGGATTTAGAGCTTTTAATACTGTAGCCAAGTACAAATGCATCAGCAGAATCTTTTAATGCTAAAATAAAAGCCTCCAGAAGTAAGTTCAGAGGAGTGAAAAATGTAGAATTCTTCCTGTATAGATTAACTACGATTTTTGCTTAGTCCCCAACAATTAGGCTTGATCCCAGATCCCCAATTTTACGTTAACATTCGGGTATAAAAAAACCCTTCATCAGGATC
>NZ_JAVRHO010000058.1:0-1569 GCF_031846515.1 Autumnicola lenta | reverse complement strand
CTGACTTCCGCATTTTAACACCCAAAATTAAAAATAGAGTTTAGGTATTTTTGTTCCTCTGTGTTGAAAAGAATTTTACTTCTGATGTCGCCGTTTTGAGGGAGTTTTACTGATACCTCCATAATGTTTTCAGCAATTTCAATTGCGGCGTTAGCACTTAATCCTGCATTTTTTTGCTTAAGTTGCCGCTCAAGCTCCTTGTAGACCTTGTATGCTACGAAAGAAATGCAGATGTGTGCTTCAATTCTTCGCTGCAGCCTTTGATAGATGGGACGGATCTTCAGGTCTGTTTTAGCAATCCTAAAAGCTTGTTCGATTTTCCATAGATGTTGGTAGTTTTCAAGGATCTGGTCCTTGGGTAAGCGTGCATTGGAGAGGTAGCCTTTTAACCCATCCCACCGGGTATCTTGCTTGAGCTTCTCGTGATCGATGGCTACGTTGATCTCCCCTTCAAGCTTTAAGAACTTATTGTAGCCCCTGTTGTTGATGTTAGATTTGGTAAGTTTTCCTCTGCGTATGTGCTTTTCCAGCTTTCTAAGTCCCTTTTCGCGGTTGTAGCGGTCCTTTTTAGCTCTAGCGTCTGAATAGGTGATAATGAGCTTCAGATTTCCTTTTTTGATGACAGCACTTTCTCCGTTGCTTAGATCAAGAGCCAGTATCTGTTCCTTAATAGAACTAGTTTCATTTTTAATCCTGGCACCTAATATAAATTCATAACCCTTTTCCTGTAATTCCTCTACATTGCCCTTGGAGAGTAATCCGCTGTCAGCGATAATGACAAGCTTCTCAAGATCATATTTTGCCCTAAAAGTATCCACAACAGGAAGCATTGTATGGCCTTCAAATTTATTGCCTTCAAAAATCTCATAAGCCAATGGATAGCCATTCTTGCTGACCAAAAGGCCTAGAACAATTTGAGGGTTCTGATGCTTGCCTTCTTTGGAAAAACCTGTCTTGCGAAGTTCATCTTCCTGGTCAATTTCAAAATACAAGGTGGTCACATCATAGAATACCACACTAATGTCATTGTTGAGAATCTTCAGGGTATGCTTATAACTGATGTCCTGTACAAGTTCCTTTTGCTTGCCGTGTAGTTTATCCAGATCACGGTAGATCTGGTCTTCATCATAATGGATCTGCTTGAAACGATATAGGTAATCTTTTGTCTTAAGCTTACTTTTAGGAAAGGCAACTCTGGCAATTACCAGCTCCCTAAAGAGATCATCTTCCACTTTATTAAACCCAATCTCATCAAAAATTCTTCCCAATAGCAAGTCGTAGCCGACTCTTTTCATTGATGTTATGGAATTTATGAAGCTCTCAAAAACAGAATCCACATCAGAAAAATCAAACTCAGCTGACCCTGATCTTTCTCTAATCCAATTATTGGCTTTATTTATCAGGTTTCCCTCATCAGCTTTGGTGTTGGCACCCCCAAAACTTTCCACTACTTTATAACGGCCAGAACTTTTGTCAACAACCTGAACATAAGTTTTACCATTTCTTGATTTTAATCGTCGAACAAACATAAAATCAAAGATAATGATCAAATTAACACCCAAATTGAGC
>NZ_JAVRHO010000057.1:0-1591 GCF_031846515.1 Autumnicola lenta | reverse complement strand
ATTATAATCTGAGGTCAACTGGGTAATACGTTCGGCAGTCATTTTCCGTTCCTTGGAATAGGAAAGAATTTCTTCTTGAGTCGGTTTTAAATATTCTCCAATTTTATACTTGATAAGAATTGCCAATTCCTTGTCGGTCATCAAGGATAATTTTTTCTGTATTCTTCTCATAGCCCGCAATTAGCCATTGTTATCAGCCGTTTTTATCTGGTCCTCAATGTTTTCAAGATAGATTTTGTCCAATGGATTCGAATATGGATCGGACATTTTCTTTCCTTTAATGTAAAGTTCCATTGCTTTATTCAAACAAGATCTGTATTCAGTTAATTTGTTTAAATTTAAAAAAGCTAATGCCGAATAATATTGATTTTCAGCTAATTCATTTGTCTGGGATTGTTTCTTAAATACTTCTATTGCCTTTTCAAATTTCTCTGTTTCCAGATAGAGAACACCAAGATGTAAATAATCATATGCGCCTATGAAATCTTCCTGTTCGTTTCGTTGTATCTGATTTTCAATAATTTGTATAGCTTTTTCTTGTTCTCCAATTGCTTTATAACATAGACCTTTTGCAATGTTTAGATGATAAGTTCCATTTTGACTTTGTCCAATGTCATAATCCACCAAACTGTCCAGCTTTTCAATGTCTTTTATTGCTCCTTTGTAATCTCTAAAAAACTGGTAACGACACCAACCTCTATATCCAAGATGTTCTTCCGGGTTATACCGAACTGCTTTGTCAATAAGTTTTTTCCAGGTCACAAAATCTCCACTTTTAAGATAAGCAACAGATTTTGCCCGATAAGCATAATCAAAAGTTGAATCAATCGCCAGGGATTCGTCCAGAACAGTTTGAAATTCCCTGGTGAATTGATAATGTCCTTTAATTTCCAATGATTTCTTACAGGCTTCGTATTTTAAGGTATCACCAAGATATTTATAAGCCTCGCAATTGGGTTGAGCAAATACGCCTGAAAAGGAAAACAACACTATTATTAAACCAAGATTTTTCATTAAGGTAAAATTTCTGTTAGTTGTCCTTCTGTTATTTTAAAAATGAGATACATATAATAGTCAACAGGAATATCGCTCCTGTAAAGAATTTGCCAGTTTTCAATCCCTTTTGTTATATCTACAAGTTGGGTAACTATTCTTTCGTCAAATTCGGTTTCCTGATAGTTATAGTCGGACTGCAATACCCTGAACCGACCTGTTTTTCCTTCACAGTTTACTATAAATCGTATCCTGATAAGGCCGCTTTGGTCTTTACTTGACAATGGCTTGTATTTCGATTTGAAAGTTTTTAGAAGGGATGATTTTTCTCCGCCATATACAGGACCTTCTCCTAAATTAAAATATTGAAGAATATAATCGTCTCCGTTACAAACTATAAAGTCGGATTTATCAATTTGATCATTCTGTTCAATGTCTCCCACCCAGCGCAAATAATCCCGTTTTTTATCAACTTTTTTTTCCGATTGACAACCTAGAAGAGTTAAGAATAAGACTGATATTGCAATAAGGGATTTTTTCATATGTTTTGTTCAAATAGCTTACGAGGTATGTTTTAAAAACAATGCGAGCTGGTGAG
>NZ_JAVRHO010000056.1:0-1663 GCF_031846515.1 Autumnicola lenta | reverse complement strand
TTTGTGCCAGTTGTTTCGGTTCGTTTTGTGCCACTTTGAAAGATCAAGTAAATAATACCTTGTCGCTTAAAAACAAGCGATATGGCCAATACACTTGATCCAATGGACTTAAAACAGATCATTTCCTTACATCTCGATGGATTCAGTAACCGTAAAATAGGCGTCACCCTTGGGATCTCCCGCAATACGGTAAATACTTATATGCGTTTGTTCAAGGCCAGCAATTCTTCCCCTAAAGAATTATTGGCCCTTGATAATGCTACATTAGAGAAGCTTTTTCCTTCCCACACTACTATTGACAACCCTCGCTACGATGAACTCATGTTATATTTTGAGGGGGTCAATAAAGCCCGGAACCACCCAGGTTTTACTTTTTTATACCATTATCAGGAATATGTAGCGCAGGCCAAAGATCCTTATGGCTATACCCAATTTATGGAACATTACCGGCGCAAGTATGCCAAGGCCAAAGGTTCGATGAAGCTTGAACACGATCCTGGCAAAGAACTCTTTATTGATTACGCTGGCAAAAAACTCCAAATTATTGATAAGGAAACAGGGGAACTGATCCCGGTAGAAGTATTTGTGGCCATCCTTCCCAACAGCCAGTATACCTATGTGGAAGCTTGTAAAAGCCAAAAAAGGGAAGACCTGATTAACTGTTGCTGTAACGCCCTGCGCTTTTATGGAGGTGTCCCTAAAGCAATCGTCTCCGATAATTTAAAGTCAGCGGTTACCCGTGCCAGCAAGTATGAGGCGGACATCAACAGAAGTTTTAAAGACTTCGCACGGCATTACAACTGTGTGATCAATCCTGCCCGGGGCTATGCCCCGCAAGATAAAGCTTTGGTGGAGAATGCCGTAAACCTTGCCTACCAGCGCATTTATTACCCACTGCGGGAGATGAGCTTCTTCTCTTTGGAAGATCTTAACCGGGAGATAAAACGCTTGCTGGGCCGGTATAACGACCTGTTGTTCTCCCGCAAGGAAGCCAGTCGCAGGGAACTGTTCCAATCCGTGGAACGGGAATACCTAAAGCCTTTGCCGCAGGCTACCTATGAACTGAAAGGTTACCGAAGGGCAAAGGTTCAGAAAATGGGCTATGTTTACTTCTCCCCGGATAAAAGCTATTACAGCGTCCCTTATCGTTACATAGGAAAAGAAACCACCATCCATTATACCAGTTCCGTGGTAGAAGTATATTACTATCATCAGCGGATCGCCCTGCACCAGCGCAATCCATCAAAAGGTAGTTACAACACTAACAAAGAGCACCTAAGCAGTACCCATAAATACTACAGCGATTGGAGCCCTGAATTTTTTAAAAAGAAAGCGGCCCTGCACGGGGAGCACGTTCTGGGCTGCATCGAGAAAATAATCACCGCGGTGGACTATCCAGAAATAGGATACAAACGGGCTATGGGGGTCCTCCAACTTCACAAATCCTATGGCTCCCAGCGATTGGACAATGCCTGTAAAAGAGCTTTGCAGGCAGATGCGGCTACTTACCTTCGGATCAAAAATATCCTGAAAAATAACCTGGACAAAAGCTCCCTGTTTTACCAGGACCTCGAAAAAGATAAATCACACATCCCAGAACACGATAACATACGGGGTGCCTCTGCATATCAATAATAAACCATTTAAATCCAATGAATATGAA
>NZ_JAVRHO010000055.1:0-1781 GCF_031846515.1 Autumnicola lenta | reverse complement strand
ACGTTGTGCAAAATATTCAACAAAGAAATAATTCAAAACCTCAAAATCAAAATTTAATCCAACCTACAAACAAATGAAATACCCTTTATTTTTTTTCCTATTACTATTTATTACAGTAAATCAAAATATCTATTCTCAAGAAGACTCTAACACTAAATCAATAAAGACAGGAATCGGATTGGGTTTTAATAATGGTAAAAGAGAGACCGGAATGGGTTTAATATATTCTGTTGGCTATCAGAAAAGCTATGGCAAAGAGAATAGGTTAAGACTTAATCCTAACATAATATTTGGTGGATTTCTACCAATAGGAATTACAGATACAAGAGATCAATTTTATAGAATTACATCCTTTGGCTTCAACTTACATTACGATTTACTGAAATATAAATCTTTATCGCTAGTTACTTCACCTGGAATTTTCGTGGATTATTCAAGAGGCCTATTAGGCATTGGAGGATGGCCAGAAGCAAATAATAATACTTCAGAATACTTTAATACATTCTATTTCGGAGGAAAGTTTTCTTTAGGATTAAGAATTGCTCCAGATAGAAAAAGATTAGCTTACGAAATTCGACCTTTAAACTTCCAATTTGGAAATAAAGGCTTTGTTCTGGGTTATCTTATGTTTGGTATAGATATTAAACTTGGTGAATATTGAAAAAATTGTAATTGGTCTAAAAATACTTTGCACAACAGCATATAAAAACAATGCTTTAATTAGTCTCGAATCGAAAAGTCCGTGCTCGCTTGCAACGCCTGATTGTCCTGCGGACAATCAAGTTCGCCCGCTCGCACAGTTTTTATACGAGACGTTGGCATTAATTTGATGAGAATGAAAAACTACCTACTATTCATTATTGCTTTGACCTTTATTTGTTGTAAAAATCCAACAGATTCAATAGGGGATAAAAAGACAACAATAATTAATAAAGATACCGTTCAGACCGACTTAAAAATATCCAAAAGCGGGAAAAAAGTTGAGAGAAAGGACACAAAACAATCAATAAGTGCTAATAACCTGACTGACACTACTGAAAGGGCAACTGGCATTTTAACAGGAACAAATGATAATAATCTCGCACTTAAAGAATTTCAGATTACGGAGAGTTCATTTAATTCAATACTTGATTCCATTGTTAAAAGAGAAAAACGTTGTATGACTTCAAGCTTAAGTAATCTTCATTGGACAATTTTTGAATTGCAGGAAAATGTTTATCATTTAACTATGGCGAGCGACATAGGAAAAGCTGATTTTAAAGGTTTCTTCTATGTTGATGGAATGTTATTCCTGACATCAGAAAAATTAGCTGGCTTTATAAAAGAGACTGGTAAAACAAAGGAATTCACCTTTGAAGCCAAAAATATGACGGATCCTGAAGATTATTCAGCTTACTTTTTAGCTAATTTGGAAGGAAAAATGAATATGGTAAAATCCTATCCACTTCCTTGTGAGGAGGAAGAAAAAAACTAATGCCAACATTATATAAAAACAATGCTAAAACCTGTGCCAAATCGAAACTCCGTGCGCGCTTGCTGCGCCTGATTTTCCTACGGAAAATCAAGCTTGCCAGCAGCACAGTTTTTATATGGGACGTTACAAGGCATCAAATCATAGCGCAAATGGCAATTTTTGGTAGATCGGCAATTGATTTTGACTTCGGGAAGAGAAAAAAGCTACGTGACAACACATCTTTTAGCCACAAGTGGCGCTTTTTTCGGTAAATTTGGAAGGATTGCGTTTGCGAATAAGCGGACTTTAAGACGGATCCGATCAACTG
>NZ_JAVRHO010000054.1:0-1933 GCF_031846515.1 Autumnicola lenta | reverse complement strand
TTTATTTCTCTTTATGAAACCCAACAAAATAACATTAAATTTATCCTCCGAATTAGAATATTTTAGTTTAATATATCCTTTTGAGGAAGTAAGGAATGAGCAGAAGGGAAGAGATTTTACATGTTTACTTGATGCCGGGAATGGCGGCAAATTCTGCTATTTTTGAGCATATCAAACTTCCTGAAGACACTTTCGAAGTTCATCACCTGGAATGGCTTATCCCAGATCGTAAAGAAAGTCTGAAGGATTATGCCCTCAGGATGAATAAGTTCATAGAACATGATAAGCCAGTCCTGATAGGAGTCTCTTTTGGCGGGGTTGTTGTTCAGGAAATGAGTAAATACCTGGATGTGCAGCGGCTTATAATAATATCCAGTGTAAAGTGCCGTGACGAATTGCCCAACAGAATGCGTTTTGCCGCCAAAACAGGGATCTACCGCTTAATACCTACTGGTTTAATGAATTATGTTGATCATTTTGAAAAATTAGCAATTGGAGATTTTGCAAAGAAGCGGGCAAGGCTATATCGACAATATTTATCTGTAAATAATAAAATTTACCTGGATTGGGCGATAGAACATATGGTTTTGTGGGAATGTGAGAAGGCTGACGAAAAAGTTGTGCATATCCATGGTGACAAGGATATAATTTTCCCAATTGAGCACATTGGTAATTGTATAAAAGTAAAAGGAGGAACACATATTATGATAATAAATCGCTTCAGGTGGTTTAACAGGTATCTGCCGGAAATTATCCTAACGGGAAAAATATATAATAAAGAAAAAATAGAAGAAAGATCATGAAGTACATAAAGAACGGATTAATAATGGTAGGTGTTTTATGTGTTTGTGCAGTGAGTATTAATGCTGTGCAGAATACTCCAGAATCTACTGAAATTTCTAAAACCAGTGCGCAGAGAAATAACGACAACGAGGCCGGTGAAGAAAAAAGTGTCGCAAAAACTTATGCAATAAAAGCACTTTCTGTTCCTGAAGATCTGGATTTTGCCGGTGAGAGTGTGCCGTTGGAAGATCCTGATGTATATGAGCGCCTGGACAGGGAATTGCTCGTGAATACTTACTGGCAGTCCAATGCATTATTGTTAATGAAACGGGCCGAAAAATATTTTCCTGTAATTGAACCGATTCTCAAGGAGGAAGGCGTTCCCGATGACCTCAAGTATATTGCAGTAATAGAAAGTGGTCTCACTCAGGCCGTTTCTCCTGCACGTGCAACAGGTTTCTGGCAAATAATGTCGGGAACCGGAAAAGACTACGGACTGGAAATAAACGACAATGTAGACGAAAGATATCACATCGAAATGTCTACACGGGTTGCTGCGGAATATCTTAAAAACGCGAAAGAAAACCTGGGAACATGGACATTGGCTGCAGCTGCCTATAATGCCGGCAACCGTGGGATTTCAAGACAACTGGAACGCCAGAAGGTTACAGATTATTACGATCTTCTTTTAGGGGAAGAAACCGGACGATACGTCTTCCGTATATTAGCGCTAAAGGAGATTATGAGTGACCCTGCGAAATACGGTTTTCAGTTCGAAGATGATGATCTGTACCAGCACATTCCAACCAGAAAAGTAGAAGTAGATACAGTTGTTCGCGATTTTCCTGATTTTGCCAAAAAATTCGGAATTAATTATAAAATACTGAAAATTCACAATCCATGGCTGCGCGAAGCTCATCTAAATAATGCTTCAAGAAAGAAATATGAAATCGATATTCCTGAAGAAGGAAATTATCCGGCTATAAATTAAGGAGCACATTTTTTAGTAGATATCGGCGACCTTCTGATGTTGATCGCTAATAAGGTGGCTGGAAATTCCTTCTTCTATAAATTCATAGTTAAGATCAAAAGATTCTTCTGCAGTGGCATTATAAGGTAGATAAATGCTTCTTCTAATATCTTTAATCTT
>NZ_JAVRHO010000053.1:0-2218 GCF_031846515.1 Autumnicola lenta | reverse complement strand
GAGACGTTGGCATTAATACTTCAACAGAGAAAATATAATTTTGAAATCTGATTTAAAGTAATAACTTTGAATTTACAAAAATAAAAGTTATGGAAACTTCAATTATACAAATTGGAAATTCAAAAGGACTTCGTTTAAGCAAAACGATTCTCGAGAAATATCATATAAAAGATAAAGTAGAACTCATTTTAGAAAAAGGTCAAATTATACTCCGACCAATTGATTCGCCAAGAAAAAATTGGGAAGAAAAATTTAAGAAAATGGCCAAAAATGAAGATGACCAACTTCTGATGAATGATGTGTTTGATGATGAAAATTTTGATGAATGGATTTAAATCAATATGATATTGTACTAGTTAATCTAGATCCGACTGTTGGAAGTGAAATTAAGAAAACCAGACCTTGTGTAATCATTTCTCCAAATGAGATGAATAAATACTTGAGAACAATTATTGTTGCTCCTATGACAACAAATACGAAAAAATATCCGACAAGAATTCCTGTAAAATCAAATGGAAAAAAAGGAATGATCGCAATTGACCAGATTAGAACAATTGACAAACAAAGGATTGTAAAAATCTTTGAATCATTATCCAACTCGGAAATCAAAAAGTGTAAAGAGGTGCTTAAAGAAACATTTGTGGACTAAGTACTAATGCCAACATCGGTTCATCGCAAATAACGGGTATTGCCGAAAAAGTGTAATTTTAGAAACCAAGAGAGAAAATAATTAATCCGACAAGTCTGCGTCCCTACTCCCGCAACTTGCGATAACCGTAACCGTTGCCCACAATTTTAAAACGTGAAAAATGGGATTATTTGACATATTCAAAAAGAAAAAAATAGAAAATAGTTTTCCCGAAAATGAATTGGAGAAAACATTATATCAAGCATCAACAAATTCATCCAAGAGAGATGAATTTTACATGAAATTATTGTGGAACGATTTAATAGTTTTAACCGATAAAACTGACAAAAAAGGAACTCAAATTCTAGAGGAAAATACATCAGTCAAATTTGTCACTTTTGAAGATGGAAAAATTCCCGTATTTGCTTCGACAAATAGAATTTTCGATAAAGGATTTATAAAAGAAGAAGTTCCTTTTTTGGCTCTAAAAGGACAAAACTTATTCGAAATAACAAAAGGTGCAACCCTTATACTTAATCCTTATTCAGATTATGGAAAAGAACTAATTCCTAATGAGATTGAAAGGTTATTGAACGGATCCATTTTTGACCAATCAAACGAAATGAAAATAGAAGAGGAAACTAAATACAAATAGGTCAACCAGCAGAATATCCAAATGATCTTGTAAATGCATTGAAAAAACTATTTACGGAAAAAGAAACAGTAAAAGCAGCTTATCTAGCAGCAGTAAAAATGGATAATTCTGAAGAACTTCCTCACATTATGATAGCATTAGATATCGATGGAGACAGAAAAGAAATAACAAATGAAGCAGGACCGATAGCTGAGAAATACCATAAAAATAAAACAGTTGATTTCCTTCAAATTGATCATAAAAATGGTGGTATCTCAGATTACTTTTTAAAGAACACTAAACCATTTATATTAGAAAATAAAACTGTGGGCAACATCGGTTCATCGCAAATAACGGGTTTAGTCGAAAAAGTGTAATTTTAAAAACCAGGAAAGAAAATAGTTAATCCGACAAGTCCGCGTCCCTACTCCCGCAACTTGCGATAACCGTAACCGTTGTAAGTCATCAAAATTCAGAACGCAGTCGGCAAATTTCAGTTTATCATTAATTGCATTTTTACTTCGGGAAGAGAAAAAAGCTACGTTTTAGAATCATCACTCAGGCGCAAGTGGCGCTTTTTTCGGTAAATTTGGATGAGATAGTTTGTGAATAAGCGGACTTTGAGCCGATGCCGATCAGCTAAATAAAGGTCGAAAATTGCCATTTTTGCGACCTCTTTGCGACGGACGAAAATCGCCAAATTTTGGCTTTTTAGCATTTGCAGTTTACTTCGGCAAGGAAAAAAAGCTACCGATTAGAATCATCACTCAGCCGCAATTGGCGCTTTTTTTTCGGTAAATTTGGATGTTTTGGCTCGCGGATAAGTAAAAAGACGCCTTACAACAAAATATAAAAACAATGCTAAAGCCTGTGACAATTCGAAACTTCGTGCGTACTTGTTGCGCCTGATTTTCCTGCGGAAAATCACGCTCACCATCGCACAGTTTTTATATGCA
>NZ_JAVRHO010000052.1:0-2522 GCF_031846515.1 Autumnicola lenta | reverse complement strand
GTACAAGTATCGAAATCTGCAATATCTTCAACAACAGCTTCGCTTACTTCATCTGTAACTTCTATTTCAAAAGTAGTAGAGTCCATTCCAGTCACACATTCCAATTCATCACCATTCACAGTGTAGGTTACTTCATAAGTACCTACGCCCATAGTTGCAGGATCAAAAGTAGTAGCTGTTGTTCCATCTACGGTAAAAGTTCCACCGGTAGTAGTATCTCCAACTAACAATGTGGCTAGAGTGATAGTGCTTGCTTGAGTACAAGTATCAAAGTCAGCAATATCCTGAACAACTGCTTCGCTGATTTCATCTGTAACTTCTATTTCAAAAGTTGTAGAAGCTGTACCAGTCACACATTCCAATTCATCACCATTCACAGTGTAGGTTACTTCATAAGTACCTACGCCCATAGTTGCAGGATCAAAAGTTGTAGCAGGTGTTCCATCTACAGTGAATGTTCCGCCCGGCGTTGTATTTGCACCTAAAAAGCTGGTAAGCGTAATGATGTCACCACTAGTACATGTAGGAAAGTCATTAATATCTTCAACGTTTGCTTCGCTTTCTTCATCGGATACCGCAATTGTGAAATCAGAAGAATCTCCTTCAGTAATACATGGTAAATCTTCAGCACTAACTTCGTAGGTAATGGTAAATGTATCTGCACCAGCTAAAGAAGGATCAAAAATGAAATCCCCATCATCATTGGTACTAACGCCTTCACCTGAGAAAGTTCCACCTGGGGTGGTAGTTTCAGGATTGATTAAATCAGTAAGGTTTATAACGTCCCCATCAATACAAGTATCTGGAACATTAAATTCTCCGGCCATTGCTGGCCCGGCTTCTTCTATAGTTATAGAAATTTCAGAAGAAGCTTCACAGGCTGTACCTGCTCCTGTAGTGTAGGTTACCGAATATGTTCCTGCAGGATCGGCGGGATCAAAACTATCTAAAAGATTAGCTAGTTCTTCCTGGTCAAATCCTGACGCATCAAAGTCTTCTATATTAATCTCTAAGTCTTCAATAAGAAGTAAAACAAATCCAAAATCATTAGTAATATTTTCAAGTTGTGTAGTACAAAATGTTATTTGGATATCTTCAAGGTTTACACCTTCGGTAACCTCTACTCCAAGTAATACATCATCTTCGCATCCATTCTCAAACGTAGCTGTATAAATGGTCTGAAAAGAATCGGCGGAGCCATCATAACTATCTACAATACTTTGAAGGGAAGGAGAAAAACTTCCACCTGTTGGAACTCCTTCCATCAGAAGTCCTTCAAAATAAGCACGGGCATTTTCAACTGTATTAAACTGAGAATCTGCTTCAGAAACACAAAGAACATTGTCTGTATTATCTGGTCCTGCACTAAGAATTACCACGGTTACTTCAAATCTTGCCATGCTCTCGCAAGGAGGCTCCGGAGAGTTCACGCGGTTAATAATTTGGGTGGCAAAATAAGACTCACCATCTACAAGAGGAGTGTCCTCATTTAATGGAGGATTTGAATTTTCTGTGCTGTACCATCTGTTTATTCCGGTGGCTTCAAGATCTGCAACAGTGGCTCCTTCACAGAGAGTCTGAACAGCTTCGCCTGAAGGCGGCTGAACCTCAATAGGATCGTAGCGAACAGCTACTCTGGAAGAAGGACAGTTTGTCGCAGCATTTCTTTGTCCAACAAAATAGCTGGCTCCAGGATTTAGTGACAATTCAGGATTAAGAGGTGATCCGCTAAATTCCTGTGTATAAACCTCGATGTCTGTTCCGCCGTCAGTGGGATTTACAAGGTCAATAAGTTCCTGAACGGTATTGACGCCTGTTGTACTGTACATACACGGAGAAAAAACTACTCCAAAACTTGGTTCCGGTGCGCCAATGTCATCAATGCTAACCGTAACAGAAGACCTGTCTTCACAGGTTCCGTCTGCATTTCCGGCAAAATACGTCTCCTCCCTTAAAAGCTCACTGCCAGGAATTGGAGTGGTGGAAATAGCAGTACGATACCATCTTATGGTAGTTCCACTTGCGGCTGTGGCTTCAAGATCGGCAATAGTGGATAAATAGCAGAAGGACTGCTGATTGCCACTTTCGTCGGGATCCTGATCGATCGGGTTAGGGCAATCTCCCGTCTGTCCAAAAGAGGGGAACATTCCCAATAATAAAATAAAGGTAAAAACGGAAAATGCTTTTCCTTTTTTACCTAAAGTAAAATTTTGCATAGGCTAGGTGTTAAATTCAACTATTAGTTTTAGGTTTTAAACCTAATTAGAAAATTAAGCACAAATATTGGAATAATTTTTAACAATAGGGAATAAAATACCTTCAGGTTTAACAAACATTATTACTATGCCCTTTTTTTTCTATTTTTTTATGTTAAAAAGCTCTCTGTGATTGGGGTGTCGGGCTTCTGATGTATTAATTCTGAGGAATTTGTTCCAGAAATTCGACTGATATTTTCATGATATTTTAAAAGTTGTTGAACGAGTGGGCTCTGTGAGTTTCAGGGTTGATTTAATATTAAAAAA
>NZ_JAVRHO010000051.1:0-3377 GCF_031846515.1 Autumnicola lenta | reverse complement strand
TATGCAGTTCGGCATCGGTAGGATAGGTGATGTTCTTCTCCTGCACGGTACTGCCAACACTCACATTGGGATCCTCTCCATCCTTACCATGCTTTTATATGGAATTCCGAAATATTTTTTCCACTCCTGATTTCCCTATACGCTGGCGGAAATGTACCAGGTCACTGGCAGCACAGGGTTGCACCCATTTCTGAAGTTGCAGGTCTCCAAAATATTGAAAGTAAGCATTCATTTCCCAGTGTTCCCCTACCAGCTTTTCATCCGAGAGGTTGTACATCGCTTTCAATATCAGCAAGAGGTCATCAGGCGGATACTGTGGGCAGGAAGGCCTTTTTCAGAGTAAAGCTCAGAAAATTCCTTTTCAAAATACTCCCAATCGATCTCATGGACCAAAAGGTAAAGCAGATGTTTGGGATTTAACTGTTCTGCTAAAGTCGGGGCAAGAAAATTAAGCTGCGAAGTGGTCTTGGATTTTGCGCGCATTTGACAAGGTTATGGACTGTAATTTACAAAAAACTGTTCTTTTAAGCGCACTTTTTATTAGAAAAAGAGCCTTAAATGCCAGTAAAATCCGTAGGTATGACCCTTTATAAGGGTCGACTAATTATCCTAAGCCATAAGATGTAATTGGTGAGCCGGATACTTTTCAACAGGTACATTTTTATATAGAACATTCTGTAAATCTAGTTTTAAAATCTTTTTTTAATATAAGAAAGCACAAACAGTAGAGGAAAATCCATCTACAATTCGTGCTTAAATAAAAAACAAATATTTAATTATTCAACTAAAGTAACTCGAATAGAACCAAGGATACCATAATCTCCAACATATGTACCCGGTCCATCCAACTGGTTACCTTTTATTGCTCCGGTCAAGATAATATCACCTGCTTTTATATATGAACCCGTGGAAGCCAGTTCCTGACTTAAAAAAGAAACTGCTTGAAATATCCCGTCCACAGGAAGACCAATTGCAGCTTCTAAAATAACATTTCCATCTAAAGTTCCCGTTACTTCAATCTGGTTAGGGTTAATTCCCTGATCTAACAAATTTTCGAGTAAAGTTTCTTCTCCTAAAATGTATGTACGTGCGGCACTATTTGTAGCAATGATGTCTCTGAAATCAATTACTTCATTATTGGGATTAAACGCAAAGTCTGCAAATTCAAATGCAGGGGCAATAGCTTTTACTGCATCTTTTGCTTCTTCCGGGCTTATAGCAGTTCTAATATCTTTACCAATAATTATAGCCACTTCATAACCCACAGATCCACGAATAAAATCCTCGCTTATACTTAAAGTTGTTCCATTGGGAACTTCAAAGCTTGAATAGAGTCGGCCATAAATAGGTTTTGGAGCTCCAAAAGGCTTCATATCCGCAGTAAATCCTAGCTTATAACCACTTATTTCTTCCAATCCTCTTTGTTGAAGCTCTATATTTAACAACACTTGAAAATCATAAGCATCCTCAATTGTTAAACTTGGATAAATAGGTGTTAGAGCCGGAAAAGGTTCTATATTAAAAAAGGAATCCGCATAGTCATCAACAAATGCAAATAATCCCGGATACTCAGAATTAAAAAAATTAGGGAAATCTTCCATATCTCCACAATTTCCTTCTCTAAAGTGATAGTAATCAACATCGTCATTATCGCCCATTAGATCTCTCACATCATCATCATTAATTACTCCCGCACGAATAACTCTTTCGTCCACATCTCCATAAGCATCAGAATTTCTAATAGTTATTTCAAAGTAGTATTCATCCATTCCTTCTGTATCAGGAAGGGCAAAACATACCGGACTTGCAGCATAATCTCCATCGTTATTTAAGTAAACATCACTATATACATCTTCATACAATTGGTCTCCTAATATTCCATTAGCGTAACTCCATACATCTACGCTATATTGTGCAGGATAATGTCTGCCGGTATCATCACAGAAGTTACCGAAAATACAAAATTCCATGGCCCGGTTCTGGTCTACATCAAAGAACAGGTAGCCGTATTCATTAACTCCACGATCATCATAGCATAAAACATCAACTTCTACATATTTTTTTACACCGGCACCAAGATCTATACTTATTGGGAGTGCAGTATCTACAAATTGTGAAAGGTTACCTCCATTACCGTATGGTGCAAGCCAGATCATTTCTCCGGAAGCCCCGTAAACAGCAAAATATTCTAAAGAATAATTATCCGGTTCCAGTTCCAGGGCAGCATCTTCTACTGTAAATATTTGTCCGGCAGCCAGGTTTACCCTGTGTGGAGTAGCTTCACTTCCTACCACATTAACTCCATTTCGAGAAAGTATTATTTCCACATAAGCCGCAGCTTCATCTGAACATTCCGGCACTTCGTCTAAAAAACTGGTGTGGGATTTTTCGCTGGCCCTGCCGCTTTCAATATCATTAAGAATAGCACCAAAACTAAGTTGTGCTTTTGTTGGGTCATCTGTAAGGCCCGAATTTTCATCTTTACTACAGGAAGTAAAGAGAAAGGCAAAAATCGCCAGTAAATAAAGGTTTGAGTTAATCTTTTTCATAGAAACTTGTTTTAGATTAATAATTTATAAAGGGTTAATAAATTTTTGAATCTCAAGTTACATTTTAAAGGAACTTTTTACGATGGGGGATTTCCCCCAATGGGTTCTTTTTAACAATATTTTTAAATATTAGTTAAAAGATATCTCCACTTTTTGGAATAATAATTCTTTCTAAAATATGAATAGCAGTTAAATTTAAATGCCTCTGAAGACTGATTTTTAGTTGAGTTCAAAATGGTGAGTTAATTTAAGGGATGTGAGATCAGATACTCCTATTAAAGAATTTCAATTCCCTTCACAGCCTTTTAACCTGAGTTCGATCTAAGCAACTCCCAGGGTTTACCCAAAAGGTGGTTCTCGACGATCTGGTCATATTCTTTGCAAAACTCGTCCACAAGACAAAAAAATTTCGGTAATTTTAGAATAGATTATCATAGGTGGATAATTAGTTAAAATATTGATTTCTAGCACTTTAATATACTACTAATCTACCTATTTTTATTTATTTTTTACTCCATATTACTAATCGAACTCAGGTTAAAAGATATTTCAATGTGGACTTCGCATCGATATTTGCCAAAAACAGCATCTCATTTAACTATCCATCCTGATCATTATCGACCCACTGATTAAAATCACCTCACCATCAGATTCCTTTATAACCCGGATATTTTCTTTTTGGACGGCTTTTTTGCAGTTTATGAGGAGTAAAAACGAAAAAGGTAGCCCTAAATAATATAATCCTGGCAACCTTTTCATATAAAAATTGTTTTTGGTCTATTGAAGGGTGAAAACTCTGATTTAAAACTTATTGTAATTAATATTGAT
>NZ_JAVRHO010000050.1:0-4137 GCF_031846515.1 Autumnicola lenta | reverse complement strand
GGTGTTATAATTGTAACTCTTGCCATCAGGACGCAGAACCAGCTTAGAAGTAATAAATAAACTTTTCATAGTCAGTGTATTATTAGGATAGGTTCTAATGAGATAATCGTAGAATTCCCTGCAGCTCGGGCCGTCCATCTTTAAGTGAAGTTTAGAATGGTGTTCCTTCCAATCCTTTAGCAGAACATATTTAAAATCCTCTACGGTCGTTAAATCCTGGTTTAAGAGATCGAATCTTACTAGTTCATTGTAAAGTTGGATTAATTGAAGATCTGAAATAGAAAGATTAAAATTTTCAGAAGATTTAGCAGTAGGCTTTTTAAGCTGTGGCGCAAAAGTGTCTTCAAATTTCTTAGTCCAGGTAAATTGACAAGCAAGGAATCCTAGGATAAATGTAAGCCACACGATAAATTGAATAAGTAACCCTGTTTTTTCCAGTGATGAATTGGAGTAGACCATAAGATTCATAAAGCCTAGTCCAATCGAGTGTAAGAATATCCTTGGCTTTTCTAAATGCTGCTGCCAAGCAATGGTCTCGTTTAAGAAATAGCCGAAAACTTTCGGGGCAAAATGATTTGCTAATCGCCCATAAATAAAAATAAAGGCTATACTGGTCAAGTATGGAAATAGATCAAAACTCATGATTTATTCTGAGCTCCGGGATCAAATACGCAGCTTCTTTTTTCTTCTTGTCTACAATTTTGGCATAGACCTGAGTCGTTCTAATTTCTTTATGACCGAGAATTTTGGAAACAGTATAAATATCTGCTCCATTTTCGAGGAGAAGTACTGCATGTGTATGCCTGGCACTATGAAACGTAATATGCTTTGTTATACCTGCGCGCATACACCATCTGAGAATTTCTGCATTAAAATGAGCTCCATACTTCAATCCCTGAAACACCCGATCACTTTCACTTTTTCTCTTCCCTAAAAGCTGTCTTGCCTGACCGGAGATAAATTGATACTCCTGGCCTGCTGTTTTCTTTTGCCTGAAAACGAGCCGGGTTTCACCTTCTTCATCCCTTACCTCAGACCAGGTGAGTTTATTAATGTCGCTCCATCTTAAACCTGTCAGGCAACTGAATAAAAAAGCCGATTTTAAAATTGGATGTTTGCAATGTGCCTTTGCCACTGCTTGAAGCTCTTCATGTGTAAGATGCTCACGTGAAGTTTCTCCCTGCGCAAAACCTTTTACAGAGGTAGCAAAGTTTCTACGGGTGTATCCATCTTCAAAGGCTTGCCTTAAAGCTGCTTTAAACTTATTGTAGTAGGTATATTTAGAATTTTGAGAAAGTTCTGTATTGGATTTAGTTGTCGCCTTCTTATTTAAATGCTTTTTAAACCCTATGACAAATTCTTCATCAATATCCTCAAAAGTTATATGTCTTTTTTTGCAGTAATCTTCTATATGATTTTGGGCGGCATCCCAATTGTCATAATTTCCTTTACTCTCATAACGTTCTTCTTTAAGCTTCTCGTAGTAAGTGAGAAAAAGAAGCTTATCTTTAGATCTATCTTTGATTCCATATTTTCCCTGAGCATACTCAGCTCTTCGTATGGATAAAATCTGCTCGGCTCTTAAAAGGATCTCTTCGTTTTCTCTTTTTTCCGAAGCATTTTTTGGGTCGATATATAAATATTCTTTGAGATATTCAAACTCTCTATTATGGGTCTGTTTTCCATCTGCATCTCTGACCTTACCTTTATAATATTCTATATAGAGACTATACTTTCCCGTGGCCAGTTTCTTCTTTTTAAGTTTAATTTTCATAACCCCTTCTTTTTCTTAAAGATAAACAAAAAAGAAATACAAGGTGTACCAAAGTACACCTGAGATATGAAAATTAACAACGAGGTGTACCAAAGGTGAAAAATGAGGTGTACCAACCTCTTTCTACTAGAAAGGAACAGAAAATAAATAGGGGCTGTTAAGCCCCTATTTTAGTGAATTTTGATATCATTTAACATCAAAAAGAAACAAATGAAATCAAATAAAATTTGCTGTTTATTTGCCAATACAAAAATTAGCAAAAATATTCCCTAACAAATCGTCGTTAGTTATTTCGCCGGTAATTTCTCCAAAGTGATGCAATGCCTGGCGGATATCTATCGCAAGAAGATCTCCGGAGAGATTAGCGTTTAGACCGTCCTGAACCTTATTTATTTCTTCAAGAGCGCTTAGCAGCGCGTTGTAATGTCTGGAGTTAGTGACAATAGTATTATTGTTGCGGAGTTCGCCTGTATTTACAAAATCTAATAATTTGTTTTTCAATTCCTCAACTCCCGCTCCGGTCTTGGCGGAGAGTAGTAAAAACTGTGATCTTTCACTATTTCCCGAGATAGTCTCTAGTTCTGCAATCAGCCTTTCCCGCTCTGTTTCTTCAATTTTATCTGTTTTGTTGGCAATGATAAGTAATGGTTTCTGCGGAAATTGGTTTTTTATTTTTTCTATTTCAACTTTAAACTCTGAACTCAGAACTTTGAACCTTTCTGCGTTTAGCAGAAAAACAACGACCTGCGCCTGACTTATCTTTTCAAAAGTTCGCTTAATCCCGATACTCTCTACTATGTCCTGCGTTTCCCGAATTCCGGCGGTATCTATAAACCTGAAACCGACTCCGCCAATAGCCATTTCATCTTCAATGGTATCCCGCGTTGTCCCAGCAATTTCAGAAACTATGGCGCGTTCTTCGTTGAGAAGGGAATTTAGTAAAGTAGATTTTCCCACATTTGGTTCGCCTACAATGGCGACAGGAATTCCATTTTTTAGCACATTTCCTGTCGCAAAAGAATCTATAAGCCGTTTCAGAACCTGCTGAATCCTTGCGACAAGCTCTTTAAATTGATCACGATTGGCAAATTCCACATCTTCTTCAGCAAAATCCAATTCCAGTTCAATTAAAGAAGCAAAATCCAGCAGTTCCTGACGAAGCCGCTGGATTTCATTGGAAAATCCGCCGCGCATCTGTTGCATCGCCATCTGGTGCGATGCCTGATTTTCAGAAGAAATTAAATCGGCTACAGCTTCTGCCTGGCTTAAATCCATTTTTCCGTTAAGAAATGCGCGCAGTGTAAATTCTCCAGCTTCCGCAGAACGGCAACCTTTCTGAATCATTAACTGGATAATTTCCTGTTGGATATAAGGACTTCCATGGCAGGAAATCTCTATAGTTTCCTCGCCCGTATAAGATTTTGGCGCACGAAAAACGGAAACTAGAACTTCATCAATAATTCTTTCAGCATCTATTATATTACCCAAGTGAAGCGTGTGCGAAGGTTGATCTTCCAGTTTCTTACCGCTCTTAGCTTTGAAAACCGGGGCAACAATCGAAATGGCTTCTGGTCCTGAAACTCTTATAATCGCAATTGCACCTGCGCCAGAAGGCGTGGCGAGTGCAACAATAGTGTCGTTCAATTTCATTTTGCAAAGGTAAGAAACGACTATCAATTTGCCAGTTTTCGGTTTAGAAGCTCACGGTTTTTACTAAAATCAAATGCAAGTGATAAAAATCCTGTAACATTTTGAAATACAAGTCGTCTTATTTGTAAAGCCCATCTTTTTCTGGACGTCATCATCAGTAATTCTAATTATAATCATCAAACAATGGAAAGTTATACAGCAATGAGAGAGGACCGGCAGATGCTGGTTATAGCGCACAGTAGTCAGTTACTGGATTTAATCACCGGGATTGGCGGATTCATCGTTCCGCTAATTCTGTGGGCAACACAAAAGGACAAAGTGCTGGGAATGGATGAGCATGGGAAAATGATCATGAACTTTCAGATTAGCCTGTTTCTTTACAGCATCGTTTGTATACCACTCATTTTTCTTTTCGGAATTGGACTTTTGTTGCTGGGAATAATCTGGATTTTTGGAATAGTACTTCCTATTATTAATGCTATTAAAGCAAGTAATGGTGAACCTTGTAGTTACCCATTCACACTTCAGTTGATTTCGTAAGATTCTACGGAAGGAGACGACTCAAATCTGGCAATTATCGACCTTTTGAGGTGCGAAGTTGTACTTTTCTCTTTCCTTATCACAAGTAGTGCTGAAAATGGCAGTTATCGGCTTGTAGTTTCCAGGTTGTCATGCTGAACTTGTTTCAGCATCTCTCACTGAGCTTGTCGGGT
>NZ_JAVRHO010000005.1:0-204646 GCF_031846515.1 Autumnicola lenta | reverse complement strand
AGGTCGCTAAGATAATTATCTCTTATGTTTCCGGGCGTATTATAATTTCTGAATCGCTCTTTTTCATTTTCGGTGCTTCTCTTCACATCTTCAAATTTTTCCTTTTTTGTGTCGGAATTAAAGTCATCTTTCGATTTCCGCAGGATAGGATTAAAAGCTTTCGTTTCCAAAAAATTCAGAAGTTTTTCTTTCTTTTCTTTCTGGCTCATAACTGTTTTTTTAGTAGCGGAAATTATACCGCCTTTGTTTTGGAAAATTTTTTTTGGGGAAGATAAAATGGGATTCATGAAGTTAAAAACATTTTAAAGCAATTACAAACGCGGTAGCTTTTATTAGCTGCCAAATATTTGTTAACCTGAAGTACAAATTCAACAGAGGACGAAAATTGGCAAATTCAGGCAGGTTCTATAACAATCAGAGTGGCAGGATTGAACCGTTCTATACAAGGTCAATATTTGGCATTTTGGCCTGCCTGCCTGCTAACGGAAGAAATAGGGGCCAGAAAATTAAATTAAAATCTGAATGACTAAAGTGGTCTAATGATAATTTATTGTTTTTCAGTATTATAAGTAGAATAATTTTATTTTTGTATTTCAAACTTCCCCCATTAGCAGCATATCCTTTTGTTAAAATAAATTATTTTTACGACCTTCAACTAGCTATTGATCGGTTAAAGCAATCACTTTGTCGATATAAATTTATAGTGGTCGATTAAAATGCTAAAGTTTCCTTTGCTGCAAGCAGGAATAAAAGGGGAAAGAAGCAACAAATTATTATGAATAGAAAACTAAAAGTTGTTCATATCGAGGGCTCATCTGTAGATGCGGAGCACGTTGCTGACGCGTTAAAAGCTGGAGGTTTTGATCTTGAAATATTTTTAGTTCAAACACAAGAGGATTTTTCTGTTGTTCTGGAAAAAGCTGAGCCAGACCTTGTCCTATCAGAACATTCCGTTTTACCTTTTAACGCCAAAAAAGCACTTGAAATACTTCAGGATTCAAACCTGGTTATTCCTTTCATAATTGTGACCCATGGTGTTTCAGATAGGTGTGCTGTGGAAGTTATGAAAAGGGGTGCAGATGATTATATACTCAAAGATAATTTGCAAAGGCTTTCCGGAGCTGTGGAAAGGGCGCTTGAAAAATTTAAGTGCGACAAAGAAAGGGACAATTACATCAGGCAATTAAAAAACAATGAGCATAAGTTTAAAAGCCTGATAGAAAACGGAGCTGATGGCGTACTGGTTATTACCCCCAAAGGAGAAACAACCTATTTATCCCCTTCAGTAGAAAATATTCTTGGCTACACTACAGAAGAAGCTCTGCAACTTAAAGTGCTGGATATTGCACATAAGGATGATAGAGAGCTGGCTCAGGAAAATATGAGGGCATGCCTGGAAAATCCCGGTAAGCCGGTAAAGGCAGCGGTGGTAAGGATTAAACATAAGGATGGAAGCTGGCACTGGTTGGAAGCTACACTTACCAATATGCTGGACAATCCTGCAGTAAAAGGGATTGTTAATAATTTTCGGGATATTTCTGAACGTAAAGAATCCAATAAGGCCATAAAGGAGAGCGAAGAAAAATATCGTGCTTTCTTTGAAACCACTGCGGACGGAATATTGCTTACCGAGCCCAGCGGAAAAATCCATGCAGCAAATCCCGCAGCCTGCAGGATTTTTGGAATGACTGAAGAGGAAATTTGCAGGGCGGGGCGCTCTGGTGTTACAGATGGCACTGACCCCAGACTGGCTGTAGCTATAAAGGAGCGGGAATTAACCGGGAGTGCTCATTCCGAGATCACAATGTTAAGGAAGGGAGGAATAAAATTTCCTGCAGAACTCACTTCTGCAGTTTTTAAAGATGCATCTGGAGAGGAGAAAATGTCGGTTATAATAAGGGATATTTCAGATAAGAAAAAGACTGAAGAGGAAATAAAAGCTTCAAAAGAGAACTATGAGCTTCTGTTCCAGTACAGTCCGCTGCCAAACATGATTTATGATTTGGAAACGCTGGAAATCCTGGATGTAAACGAGACGGCAATCAGGCACTATGGCTACAGCCGCGAGGAGTTTCTAAGTATGAGTATCCTGGATTTACGTCCAAAAAATAATATTCCAGATTTTCTGTCTTATATAAAGACAACACGGGATAAAGATGATCCTGTGCGTCTCACACCTTCGCTTCATCTCAAAAAAGATGGAACACCAATTAAGGTAGAGGTATGGGGCTACCGCCTTAGATTTGGAAAAAAAACCTGCATACTAACAGTTTTACAGGATATAACAGAAAGAGAAGCGGTTTTTGAAAGACTTAGGGAGGAGGAGTCTAAATTGCGCATGGCACATAAAATAGCCAAACTTGGATATTGGGAAATAAACATTCAGGATCAATCCTTTTACTGGAGTGATGAGGTCTATAAAATATGGGGAAGAGAAAAGGAATCTTTTCAGGTTGGAAGAGATGAATTTCTCAAAACTATTCATCCCGATGATTTGGAATATTTTATTCAGGAACAGATGACGGCCATCTCGGGATCTAAGGATATGGATTTTGAGCACCGTATTATTTTACCGGATGGTACAATAAAATGGATCCATGAGAGAGGGAAGCAAATAAAGGATAACGATGGAAACAGCACTATTTTTAAAGGATCTGTGCAGGATATAACCGAGCGTAAGGAATATCTTCACAGGTTAATGAAAAGCGAGGCCCGGCACCATGGCATCCTTAAATCCCAGACAAATTATCTAATAAGGACAGACCTGGAAGGATTATATACCTATGCTAACGAAAAATTCAGGAATGACTTTAAATGGATTTATTCTGAAGATTTAGTAGGAAAAAGTGCTCTTAATTCCATTTATAAAGAACATCACGAACAGGTAACGGAGACCTTGACGGCTTGTATAGCAAATCCTAATGAAGTGTTTCAGGTAGAGATGGACAAACTTCAGAAAGACGGTGGTTTAAAAACAACACTATGGGATTTTGTATGCCTGACAGATGCTGAAGGGGAGCCTATGGAAGTGCAATGTGTGGGTATTGATATTACAGACCGTGTAAAGGCAGAGCGTTCTTTAAAAGAAAGTAACAGGCGGTATGAACTTGTTTCAAAGGCAACTTCTGATGCTATCTGGGACTGGGACCTGGTTAATGGGCATATCCTGTGGGGGGAAGGTTTTCAGACACTTTTCGGCTATGCACATTATTCAATTTCTCCAGAAATAGATTTTTGGAAAGACAGGATCCATCCCGGGGATGCCATAGGTGTGATTCAATCTATTTATGCCGCACAGGAAGGAAAAAAAAGCAATTGGCAGGCAGAATACAGATTTAAGAAAGCAGATGGTGATTATGCTTTTGTAACAGACCGCGGATTCATTATTCGGGATAAAAACCGAGAAGCGATTCGTATGGTTGGTGCAATACAGGATATTACCGAGAAGAGGAAATTGCGCGACCTTCTGGACAATGCGTCCAACCTGGCGAGGATAGGGAACTATGAAATTAACCTGAAAGAAGATACCCTTTACTGGTCTTCTATAATTAAGGAAATACATGAGTTACCCCAGGATTTCGCTCCTCAGTTTAAGAATACGGTAAGCTACTTTAAACCAGGTAAAGATAAAAGTGCAATGGTAAAAGCCCTGGGTAAGGCAGTAGAAAAAAATGCCTGCTTTGAGCTGGAACTCCAGATAATCACTGCTAAAAACAAAGAGCGCTGGATAAGGATTATTGGAAAACCGGAATTCGAAAATGGCGTCTGTATTTGTGTTAACGGAAGTTTTCAGGATATAGATAAGATGAAAAGGGCAGAAATTGAAGTTCTAAAGGCTTCTGAGGAAAAAGAAATGATCCTGGAGAGTATTGGAAATGCCTTTTTTGCGCTGGATCAAAATAGAGAGGTAACGTACTGGAATCTAGAGGCAGAAAGACTGTTAAGACGTTCTAAGGACGAAGTTGTGGGCAAAAATCTTTCAGAGGTTTTTGGTAATAAATTTTCTCCTTTTATGGAATATTTTGAAAGAGCGGTAGCAGAAAATACTACGCAGCATTTTGAGGCTTTTCTCGAAGATATCCGGAGCTGGTTTGAAGTAAATGCATATCCCGCTCCCAAAAAAGGATTGTCTGTTTACCTTAAAGATGTTACAGATCGTAAGGAGGCTAACCTCCAGTTACTGGAGCTCAATAAGAGCCTTAAAGGTTATACTGAAGAACTTGTCTCTGCCAATAAAGGTCTTGAGCAATTTTCTTATATCGTATCCCATAACTTAAGAGCTCCTTTGGCCAATATCCTCGGATTGGCCGATTTATTGAGTGATGAAGAACATGGGCAGGACGTAAAACAGAATTTTTTAAATGAACTGCTTTGTAATGTAAAACGTCTGGATCAGGTAATTAGTGATCTAAATCATATTTTACAGGTTAAGGTTGACCTTAATGCAAAGAAGGAAACGGTTAATTTACAGTCGCTGGTAAATTCTATTGAAGCAAGTATTCAGGATTTAGTCCAACTGGAACAGGTTCAAATTGAAACAGAATTCTATGTGCCGGAAGTTAAAACCATTCAAAGTTATCTTTATAGTATATTTTATAATCTCATTGCAAATAGTATAAAATACAGACAGGCCGAACTACCACCGGAAATCAAAATAAAGTCAGAGAAAAAAGGAAGCCGCGTCGTTATTACTTTTATGGATAACGGCCTTGGTATTGACCTGACAACTAAAAGGAACCAGGTTTTTGGTCTGTACAAACGCTTTCATCAGCATGTAGAAGGAAAAGGAATGGGCTTGTTTATGGTAAAGACCCAGGTGGAAATGCTGGGAGGCAAAATTACTATTGATAGTGAGGTGAATAAAGGCACTGTATTTGAACTTGAATTTGACGGACTTTAAGAAGAAGATTTATAGATAATGAAAAAAAAACCGCATCATTACATGGTTGTTGATGATGACCCTACTAATAACCTCATTTGTGAATATATTATCAAAGGAAGCGACAATACAGCTGAATTTGAGTCGTTTCTCCACCCTGAGGAAGCTCTTCTGGCTATAGAAGAAAGGCATCGTAACTATGACAGGACGGAAACTATTTTATTCCTGGACATTAATATGCCTACAATGACCGGGTGGGAGTTTCTGGATGTGTTTCAGGATTACCGGGATCAAATAAGAAATCAGTTCAAGATTTATATACTGACCTCTTCCATAGAGAATTTCTCACGGCAAAAGGAGCTATATCCTTTTGTTTCCGGTTTTATTTCAAAACCTTTAAAAAAAGAGAAGCTAGAGGAGATATTTTCTGAAAATGGAGAAGAAACAAAAGGAGAAAATCCTGCTACCAATAGACGATAATTCTGCCATACAGATAACATTAAAATAGGGTAGCTTCGGAATTCTGACTATAAAAATTCGTGCACCTTATGTACTTTTAAAAATTCTGGAATGAATGTTCTTTTACAGAAATAATCCTTAAACTGAAATTTTCACTCCATCGGCTTCTATGTTATTTTTATTGTCAAGATAGAGGTCTATTCGGCCCAAATAGAGACCATAGCAGCCGACCTGATTAACAACCACTTTTTTGCCCACTTTATTTGTTTCAATTGTGGGTTTCTCCAGGAAAGTATGCGTATGTCCGCCAATAATAAGGTCAATATTTTCTGTGGCCCGGGCGAGTTTAAGATCAGAAATTTTACTTCCGTTGTATTCGTATCCCAGGTGTGACAGGCAAATAATTAAGTCACATTGTTCATCTTCTTTTAACCTGCGTGTCATCTCCTGAGCAATTTCTATGGGATCCAGATATTTTGTCTCTTTATAAAGCTTACTGTTTACCAGTCCCTCCAATTCTATCCCAAGGCCAAAAATGCCAATTTTCACCCCATCTTTTATAAAAGTTTGCTGTGGAGAAACATGGCCGTCCAGGATAGTGTTGCTAAAATCATAATTTGAAGAAATAAAACTAAAGTCGGCGTGCGGAAGTTGAGCGTAAAGACCATCGATACCGTTATCAAAGTCATGATTTCCTATCGTAGCTGCATCATATTTCATTTTGCTCATTAGCTTAAACTCAAGTTCTCCTCCATAGAAATTGAAATAAGGTGTCCCCTGAAATATATCTCCGGCATCAAGAAGAAGTGTGTTTGGATTTTCCTGCCTTATCTTCTCTACTAAAGTTGCTCTTCGTGCCACTCCGCCCATATTGGCGTTACGAGGTGCGTCCGGTCCAAAAGGTTCAATGTGGCTGTGAACGTCGTTAGTATGGAGAATTGTAATATGTTTCCTGTCAGCAGGTTTAAACGAGAGTGCGGATAATCCGCCAATTCCAACAAGAGCTGTGGCTGCGGAAGTCTGCCAAATAAAGTTTCTTCTTTTCATTATAGCTTAATTTTACTGAACACTGCTATTAAGTGCAAATAGAGAAAATCTGAATCTAATCAATCATAATATAACGATCATCGATTTTGGCATCCAAAGTGTCTACCTTTTCGAAATAATCAATAATAGCATTCCGTAATTTATAATCCAAATTGTAGAGAGTTACAGGATTCTTAAAAAAGTTCATATTATCCCCGCCTTGTTGCAAATAATCTGAAGTGGCTACGAAATAATTCCTGTTGCTGTCTATTTCCCGGCCATCGATTTTCGCCATAGTTAATTTATAATTATTATCAACCTGTATTTTGATACCGCTAACAGGGTGGGGAGTTCCTGCATCCTCCAGGTAGCGAAGCATTTCCTGTATCCTGGAACCCTTCAGTTCTGCTACTACAATTTCGTTTTCAAACGGCATGAGGGCATAGGCAGATCTGGCTGTAATATTTCCTTTGTTTAAGGTAGAGCGAATCCCTCCATGGTTCAGCAGGACCATGTTAATATCTTCGCCGGTTCTGTTTTTAAAAACCGGGCTAGCCTGTTCCATTACAATGTCTGCCATCAAATTTCCAATGGCAGTATTTAAAATTCCATCAGTTTTAGACAAGGATGTTGGATTAAAAGCCAGGATACTGTCCAATGTCGCGTTAATGTGCTTTTTGTACGGCTGTATAAAATTTGTAATAGCCGTATCTTCTTTTATTTGCTGATCTACCGGAATCCTTTTTCCTGAAATTTCAGAATTTCTGTAAGCATTTTTATTACAGGAAACAAGGGTGATGAGACCCAGAATATATGCTGCTTTTTGGATTGATTTCATTACTTCTGATTAAGGAGGTAAAGATAGAGTTTGCTGCATTCAATCCGAAAACTTCTTGTAAAAGTAATTTCTTTTATCCTTAACTTTTTGAATCTTAGAACAATTCATAATATTTTCTTAAATTGCCACGCCCGAAGACCTATTTATGAACCTCAAAAAGCTTTTCCTGCCCCTGGCCTGTATCGTCCTGGCGATAAATATTTTTGCCATTATTTTTCAGGTGGAGTTGCTGCAAGAGACTTCCCGTCTTTTATTCTTTGTAATTCCCCTTGTGTTATTTTTTCAGGATTTAAGATTTTCGAATAATAATTTATTAACCTTTCTACTCGTATTTTTTTTCTCAGAACTAACCATTCTTTTGCCTGATTTGTGGTACTTTAATATTTTTAAACTGCTGCTACTAATAACTGCTTATCTCTTGTTAAGTAGGGAGGCGCTACGCTTTACCAAAAAAGTAAAGTCTAATAAATTTATATTATTCTTTGGGGGTTTTCTTTTTCTTATAAACGGATACTTTTTCACACTTCATTTTCTTAAGATAAGGGAGCATCCCGGTAGCATGGCAGAACTTAGCATTTATGCACTCTACTATCTTAGCCTTCTTGTTCTGGCTATAGTGGCTCTTATCTATTACATTAATTCTTATTCGAAAAAGTCCGTATTTTTTATAGCTCTCGTACTGGCTATAATTTTTGCCGATATTTTTGAAAATATGCAGCAAATTTATTTACTGGACCTGGGGCTAAGTCTTGTGCAGAATATTTTACATTTTGCTACAGCGATGCTTATCTTTTTCTTTTTCACCACAAAAGAAAGGCGGCTCAATCTCCGCCAGTTTCTATAGACACACCTTTCTGCTTCCGTTTATTGGAAGAAATATCTGTACAGCATTTCACAAAAATTGAAAAGGTGTTAAATAATGCCATACAAGTATTGCTGAGAGCTGTTGCAGACTTTGGTCTTTCTATATTTTAATTACATTTGTGCCCCTTAATCAGTAAGTAGAATATTTACCATTAAGACATGAAAATGGTCAAAAAGGAGGGGCGTCTTTAATTAGCCTCTTTCGTAAGGCTTTTCATATAAACGTTGTTTTTTATTGAAGATATTTAGGGAATAGCTGGAATAGAATTTTTTTGTTGCCTCCCTAAATGCAATGATATTTTTGCAGATTTAAAATTCAGTAAGAAAACCGGACTTTTCCTGATAGGAAGGAGTTTTTGAACATTATTAAAAAAGAATTGAATAAATTGATTAGGATGGATGCTTTGGTAGGAACAGGAGTTGCTTTAATTACTCCTTTTAATAAAGATTTCTCTGTAGATGTTTCAGCACTCGAAAAACTTGTAGAAGATCAAATCCAGAATGGGGTAGATTACCTGGTAGTACTTGGTACTACTGCAGAAAGTGCTACACTTACTTCAGAGGAGAAGGAACTGATTATTGCGACGATAATTGCCAAAAACAATGGCCGGCTTCCGTTGGTACTGGGAATTGGCGGAAATAATACTATGGCGCTTGTAGAAGAGCTTGGCGAATCTGATCTCGCGGATTTTACTGCAGTATTGTCTGTTTCGCCATTTTATAACAAGCCAACACAGGAAGGTATTTATCAGCATTTTCGTGCAATAGCAGATGCCTCTCCAAAACCGGTTATTTTGTATAATGTACCGGGAAGAACGTCCTCCAATATACTTCCGGAGACCGTAAATCGTATAGCCCGTAACATTCCTAATGTGATTGGTATTAAAGAGGCCGCGGGTGATATGGTCCAGGCCATGCATCTTATAAGCCTTGTTCCCGATGATTTTCTGGTAATTTCGGGAGACGATATGATAACTTTGCCTATGATCCTTGCCGGGGGTAAAGGAGTGATTTCTGTAATCGGGCAGGGGTTTCCTGCAGAATTTTCGGAAATGGTAAAATTAGGGCTGGAAGGAAAATCAAAAGAAGCCTACAAACTTCATTATAAAATAGCACCTTCAATAAATCTTATCTTTGCTGAAGGTAATCCTTCCGGAATTAAAGCACTACTGGCTAAAAAAGATCTCTGCAAGAATAATCTGCGGTTGCCACTCGTGAAAGCCACAGATTCCCTTCAGAAGAAAATTGAAGATTTTGTAGATACTTTTTAATCTTACTGCCGCTTAAAAAGATCCATACGGTTTTAAAAACTCCGGTTATTTATATAATAATTTGTCGATTTAAAGGTTATTCCTGTAGCTGTAGAAAGTTTTTTTTATAGTGCAGAAAAATGTACTTTTGCCAGATGTTTTTACAAATGATGAAAAAAGGAATCTTACTTCTTTGTGTATTACTTACAGTGTCCTGCGGTGAATATCAAAAGATGCTGAAGAGTGAAGATACCGGGGAAAAATATGCTTACGCTGAAAATTTATACAATGAAGGCGTTGAGGAGGATAGCAATAGAAAGCTGAGAAAAGCTTTACGCCTTTTCGAACAACTTATGCCTCAGCTAAGAGGAAAGCCACAGGGGCAAAGAATAAGCTACCTCGTTGCCGATGCGTATTATCAGGTTGGAGATTATCTTTTGGCATCTTTTGAATTTGAACGCTTCCTGCAAACTTATCCAGAGAGTGAGAAAGCCGAAGAAGCCATGTTTAAAATGGCTGCCAGTAACTATTACGAGTCGCCCAGATATTTTCTTGATCAAACCGAAACAGATAAAGCTATAGTTTTACTACAAACTTACCTGGACACCTATCCTGACGGTGAATATGCAGAGCAGGCTAACGATATGGCTACTGAATTACGGATAAAGCTTGAGAAAAAAGCTTACGAAATTGCAAAACAGTATCATAAGACGATGGATTATAAAGCTGCGGTGGTATCTTTTGATAATTTTATTACTACCTATCCTGGTTCACCTTTTAGGGAAGCTGCTTTTTACTACAAGTTTGATTCGGCCTATGAATTGGCAATTAACAGTTACCTGCAACTCATGGAGGAGCGGTTGGTGGAAGCAAAGGAATATTACACCGCTTACAGGAAGTATTATCCTGAAGGTGAATATGGTGATGCGATAGAAGCATCGCTTGATGACATAGATGCGAGATTACAAAACTTTTAATAATACAAGTAAGATGGATATAAAGAAAACAGATGCACCGGTAAACAGTGTAACTTACAACAGAAATGCAGTAGATGCCCCAACTGGTAATATTTATGAGGCTATTTCTATCATCTCCAAAAGAGCAACCCAAATTAATTCTGAAATAAAAAAAGAGTTGCTTGAGAAGCTTGATGAATTCGCTACCTATAACGACAGTCTGGACGAAATTTTTGAAAATAAGGAACAGATAGAAGTTTCGAAATTTTACGAAAAATTGCCTAAGCCGCATGCATTGGCAGTACAGGAGTGGTTAGATGAAAAAATCTATTACCGCAATACACTGGATTCAGAAGCTTAGTAAAATTAAAACATGTCTGTACTAAGAGGCAAAAATGTTCTTTTAGGCATCACTGCCGGAATTGCTGCATATAAAACAGCCTCTTTAGTAAGATTATTTATTAAAGCCGGTGCTCATGTAAAAGTTATCATGACACCGGCTTCTAAGGATTTTATAACTCCGCTTACCTTATCTACACTTTCCAAAAATGAAGTTTTGTCCTCCTTTACTAAAGAAGAGGAAAAAAATCAGGTCTGGAACAGCCATGTAGAGCTGGGTCTTTGGGCAGATTTTATGCTTATTGCCCCGGCAACGGCCAATACACTTTCCAAGATGGCCACAGGAAACAGCAATAATTTTTTACTTGCCACTTATCTTTCGGCCAAATGTCCGGTGTTTTTTGCCCCGGCCATGGATCTGGATATGTACAAGCATCCATCCACAAAAAATAGTTTCCGAACGCTGGAGAACTATGGAAATATTATGATACCCGCAGGTACAGGCGAACTTGCCAGCGGATTGACAGGCGAAGGCAGAATGGCAGAGCCGGAAGAAATTATTCATTTTATCGAAGAAGTTCTTTCTGAAGGTTTGCCGCTTAAGAACAAATCGATATTAATAACCGCGGGCCCCACATACGAAGCTATAGATCCTGTGCGTTTTATAGGAAACCACTCCAGCGGAAAAATGGGGTTTGAACTTGCAGAAGCTGCAGCAGCACTCGGGGCTAAGGTGATCCTGATTTCAGGACCCACACATCTCCATGTTAAAAATGAAGAGATAGAGTTAATAAGAGTGGTGAGCACGCAGGATATGCATGATGCTGTAAATGCCAGTTTTCAGCATGTAGATGTGGTGATCGCTGCTGCTGCGGTTTCAGATTATAAACCTAAAGTAGTGGCAGATCAAAAGATCAAGAAGTCGGAGGATCAGTTTAGTATAGAATTAACCAGGACGCAGGATATACTTGCCGGACTGGGGTCCCAAAAAACCACTCAGAAACTTATAGGTTTTGCTTTGGAAACTAATAACGAGCTGGAAAATGCCAAAGGAAAACTAAAAAGGAAGAATCTGGATTTTATCGTTCTAAACTCTATGCAGGACATAGGAGCAGGCTTTAAAAAGGATACTAACAAAATAACTATTGTCTATCCTGACAGGAAAATTGATTTTCAGGTAAAACCTAAAAATGAAGTGGCCCGGGATATTTTAAATGAAGTTGTAAAATTATTCGATGCGTAGTTTTCTCATATTTTTTCTGTGTTTCATTAGCTTCAGCTTAGTCAGCGCCCAGGAACTTAACTGCGAAATTGTAATTAATGCAGAGCAAACCGGGCAGAGCAATCTTTCAGTTTTCAGCACTTTGCAACGGTCGCTTTCAGATTTTGTAAATCAGAATACCTGGACGAACCTGGAGTTTGAAAATAACGAGCGGATTAACTGCAGTATGTTTATCACCATCAACAGTTTTGAAGGGGAATCCTTCAGTGGGACTATCCAGGTACAATCCTCCCGTCCGGTTTTCGGAACTTCCATGATTTCTCCTGTTTTTAATTTTAATGATGAACAATTCAACTTTAATTACAGGGAGTATCAACCCTTAAATTACAATGAGAATTCGTATGTGTCCAATCTTGTCTCGGTGGTTTCCTTCTATGTCTATACTATTTTAGGTATGGACGCCGATACATTTCAGCTAAATGGCGGCTCTGAGTATTATGAAGAAGCAAACAGAATTGTAACTACCTCGCAGCAGGGAAATTCTCAGGGCTGGAGAGGGGCAGACGGTTCACGTTCACGCTATAGATTAAATACAGATTTGCTTTCCAACTCCTATGCAGAATATCGTGCTGCTTTATACGAATACCACCGTCTTGGCCTGGATGTAATGCACACAGACCTTTTGGCGGGAAAAATGGCAATTGCCGGAGCTCTGGAAAAGCTGGAAGTAATGAATAGCCGCAGGTCAAATTCCCTGCTGTTGCGTACTTTTTTCGATTCAAAAGCAGATGAAATTGAACGTGTTTTTGGTGGTGGACCAGAAATTCCGCTAACTCCATTAGTTCAGACTTTAAATAATATTGCACCGCGATATTCCAGAAACTGGAATAGTCTTCAATAAGTGCATTTAGTTTGATTCGCAATTATTTCTTAGGTATCTTTAGGCTCAAAATTCTCGACATTGCTAACAGCACTTTCAATAAAAAATTACGCTTTAATAGAAGATATTAATATTAATCTTCAGCCGGGATTTACTACCATTACTGGGGAAACCGGTGCAGGAAAATCTATAATGCTTGGTGCGCTGGGCCTTCTTTTGGGCAACAGGGCAGACTATGGCGCAATTCGTAATGCAGATAAAAAATGCGTTATAGAAGGCAGCTTTAATATTTCAAATTATAAGCTGAAGGATTTTTTCTCTGCGGAAGATCTGGATTACGAGTCAACGACCATTATCCGAAGAGAAATTCTTGCCTCGGGTAAATCACGTGCTTTTGTAAATGATACTCCGGTTAACCTGAGCTCTTTAAATGCATTGGGCGCTTATTTAATCGATATTCATAGTCAGCATGAAACGCTGAGTCTTGGAAATATAGATTATCAGTTCCAGGTAATTGATACCATTGCTAAAAATGAAGGCGTAACTATCGAATATAAACAGCATCTAAAAGAATATCGAAAACTGCAAAAAAGGGCGGTCGATTTAAAAGAAGAGCAGGCGCAGGCCGCAAAAGAATACGATTACAATTTATTTTTACTGAATGAACTCCAGGAAGCCAAGCTTAAACCCGGAATGCAGGAAGAGCTGGAAGAACGTTATGAAGAGCTGAATAATGTAGAAGAATTAACCGAGCAGTTAAGTGCAGCCCTCATTAATGTTACCCAGGAGGAAATAGGAAGTCTTGAAACCTTAAAAGAAGTTAGGACAAACCTTGCCAAAATTTCAACATTTTCGGCAAACTATGGCAGCATGCATGAGCGGGTGCAGAGCGTTATTATTGAGCTCGATGATATTGCTGAAGAAATAGCCGGAGCGCTGGAAAAAGTAGAGGCAAACCCTGAAGAACTGGAAGCTACCAATACAAAACTTCAGCTTATTTACAACCTTCAGAAGAAACATGCTGCGGGCAGTATAGAAGAATTACAGGAAATCCAGGAAGAACTTCAGAAGAAAGTTTTGGCGAGTGAAAACGCAGAAAGCGATCTTTCTGATTTAAACAAAGCCATTGCCGATAAGGAAACCGAATTAAAAAAGGTTGCAGATAAACTCCACGCGAACCGGAAAAAAATAATTCCGCCGTTTATCCTCAAAGCTGAAGAAACCCTTGCGGCACTCGGCATGCCAAATGCAAGGCTGAAAATCAATCTTGAGAAGCAGAAAATTTTCTTACCAAATGGACAGGATCAGTTATACTGGTATTTGGCAGCGAATAAAGGAGGAGAGTTTAAGGAAATGAAAAAAGCAGCTTCGGGCGGGGAACTTTCCAGGATCATGCTGGCCGTAAAAAGCATACTCGCTGCGCAAAGCAATTTACCTACTATTATTTTTGATGAGATCGACACCGGGGTTTCGGGCGATATTGCTCAAAAAATGGGGGAGATCCTTCAGCGGATGGGTAATAATATGCAGGTAATTGCCATTACACATCTTCCGCAAATCGCGGGTAAAGGGAATAGTCACTTCAAAATATTTAAAGAAGATACTGCAGATGTTACCACCACAAAAATAAAACAACTTCAAATTCCAGACAGGGTAGAAGAGCTGGCCATGATGCTGGGTGGTAACAATATTAGCGAATCTGCACGGGCACACGCCAAAGAGTTGTTGAGTGAGTAGTTAGTGGTGAAGAGTGAAAATAGTGTTTAGTGAAAAGTGGAGAGAGGAAAGTTTCTGGTAAGTTTTGGTTGTAATGAATCAGGAAACAGGAGACAAGAACCAGGAAATTTCACTCCAAAAATCCACAGCCTTAACGTCGAACTATCAACAACAAACTCTTTTAGCTTCTGCGTTAATCTGCATAGTCTGCGGGAGAAAATTCAGATTTTAAAAATTTTCAGTTAAAATATGTTTTTGTCCTAATTATCAACAAACGGAAAAGAGGGAATAGAATTCAAACATCTTTGTTATCTTTACCCGCTATCAACCAAAAAAGAATAAAAAATGTCATATAACCTGCTAAAAGGAAAAAAAGGGATCATATTTGGTGCGCTAGATGAGAATTCTATCGCATGGAAAACTGCTGAACGTGTACATGAAGAAGGTGGACAGTTTGTACTGACCAATGCGCCTATAGCAATGAGGATGGGAGATATCAAGAACCTTGGAGAGAAAACCGGTGCCGAAATTATTCCTGCCGATGCCACTAAAGTTGAAGATCTTGAAAACCTCGTGGATAAAGCACAGGAGATCCTGGGCGGGAAACTGGATTTTGTACTTCACTCCATCGGGATGTCTGTAAACGTTCGTAAAGGCAACCATTATACAGATATGAATTACGATTACACCACCAAAGGATGGGACGTTTCTGCGGTTTCTTTTCATAAAACCATGCAGGCGCTCTACAAAAAAGATGCGATGATTGAGTGGGGAAGTATCGTTGCCCTTTCTTATATCGCTGCTCAAAAAGTTTTTCCAGATTATAATGACATGGCAGATAACAAAGCATATTTGGAATCTATTGCGCGTAGTTTCGGATATTTCTTCGGAAAAGAGAAGAAAGTCCGGGTCAATACAATTTCCCAGTCTCCAACGCCAACCACGGCAGGTCAGGGCGTGAAAGGTTTTGGCGGATTTATTGCTTATGCAGATAAAATGTCGCCGCTGGGTAACGCAACCGCCCAGGATTGTGCAGATTATACGGTTTCCCTGTTTTCAGATTTAACGAAAAAGGTGACGCTTCAGAACTTGTACAACGACGGCGGATTCTCAAACATGGGTGTGAGCCAGCAGGTGATGGAAGCTTTTGAAAAAGACCAGGAAGAGTAATTGCTTTCGCATAAAATAGGGAAAGGCTGTTAAAGAAGTAATTCATCGGTTAAAATGATGATTTGTACTTTTTCAACAGCCTTTTTTATTATCAGTTTATGAGATGAATTTGAATTATTCTTTTATAATTCCCGTTTTTAACCGTCCGGTAGAAACCAGGGAATTGCTGCAAAGTATGCTTCAGCTTGATTTTGAAGCTCCTTTTGAAGTGGTAATTATAGAAGATGGCTCAACAATTTCTTCTGAAGGGGTAGTTTCAGAATTTAAAGATCAGCTTCAGATAAGCTATTATTTTAAACCGAATTCCGGTCCCGGGAGTTCCCGAAATTACGGAATGGAGCGGGCAAAAGGCAATTATTTCCTGATCCTGGATTCCGACGTTATTCTTCCTTCAGATTATTTAAATCAGGTCGATCTTTTTCTGAAATATAACTACTGCGACTGCTTTGGAGGGCCAGATGCGGCACACGAATCCTTCAGCGATCTTCAAAAAGCCATAGATTACAGCATGACTTCGGTTTTAACTACCGGCGGAATCCGCGGAAAGAAATCTTCGGTAAATAAATTTCAGCCACGGAGCTTTAATATGGGGATTTCCAAGGAAGCTTTTCAAAAAACCGGCGGCTTCGGAAGAATCCATCCCGGCGAAGATCCGGATTTATCGTTAAGGTTGATAATTGCCAATTTTAGCACCTGCCTTATTCCCGAAGCTAAAGTTTTTCATAAACGGCGAATTGACTGGAGTAAATTTTATCTCCAGGTAAAGAAATTCGGACTGGTAAGGCCTATTTTGAACAAATGGCACCCGGGATCGGCTAAAATTACGTATTGGTTTCCTTCGGTTTTTATAGTAGGTTTAGGTGCATCCATTATTTTGGCAATTTTCGGCATACCTATTTTTGTTGCGATATATATCTTATATTTCGGTGTCATTGGCATAGATGCTGCGGTGAGAAATAGAAGTCTGAAAATTGGCATTTTGGCGGTGCCGGCAGTTTTTATACAATTTTCAGGTTATGGCTATGGATTTCTAAGATCATTTTACCAAATTCAGGTTTTAAACAAAAACGAGGAGAAAGTGTTTCCTCAATTATTTTTTAAAGATGCGCACATTCAAAATAGGTAGGCCGAGTTTTAAAAGATCGAGTGTCAAGATATTCTCTGTCTTTTTATTTTTTTCGGCATTGACCTGGCTTTTGGTGCAACTTTCCAAAGAGTATACTCAGATAATTCAGATTCCTGTACACTATTCCAATGCTCCGCTGGACAAAAGCATTTCTGAGGGAAAACCGGAGAGTGTGCCCATGCGCATTCAGGATCAGGGCTTTTTTATTATTTACTATCAGCTTTTTAAGCCGGAACTGAATATAGATCTTGCAGATGCTGAAGTTCAGGAGGGAAATCTTGTGTATAAAATCGATAGTAACCTTAATGAAATTTCAGAAGAACTGCAGATAGATTTCGAAAATTCTACATTTCTTGAAGATGAGATCGTAATTCCCTTTCAGCCGAAAAAGGAAACACGGGTCGCCGTTGTCCCAAATATAAATGTAAACTACGCTGTGGGCTATTCCGCAGGAGAAAATGTGAGGCTGGAGCCCGATTCAATTACTGTGAGTGGGCCTGAGAATATTATCGATACGATTAGCAGGGTACAGACGGTGAACATTCAAAGGAACGACGTAAACCGCGATATCTCTGGAACAGTTCCAATTGATACTACAAACCTGGGAATGCTTAATTTTTATAAAACTGAAGTGAAATATGCACTTGAAGTAGAGAAATTTACTGAAGGCAGTGTGCAGATCCCGGTTGAGGTAATTAACGTGCCCGATAACCTGAATCTCTCTTATTTTCCAAAACGGATTTTGCTGTATTACCAGGTGAACCTGGAAGATTATGATAAAGTAAAGGCTTCAGATTTTAGGGTGGTGTGCGACTATAGCAAGGTGAACGAGGGCGAAGACTATTTTATAGCTGAAGTTGTGGAAAAACCGGATTTTGTGACTCAGGTTAGGCTGAGTGAGCGAAAGATCCAGTTTGTGATCAAGAAATAAATAGAAGTACGAAATAAAGAAGTCAATAATGGTCATTTTAGAGACTTCATCTTTAACTGAAACAGGAAACAGGAGACAAGAACGAGGATGACTAAGTAGCAATGAAAAGGCGGATGTCACCTCGAGCGGAGTCGAGAGGTCGATTGGTTACAGAAAATTTTCTCCTTTATACCAGAGCATTCAGAAGGGCAAGGGGCGAATTTCAAAGTACGAAGTGAATAAAACTTTATTCGTGGATTCGTGGCAGATAAGGCGGTCGATAATTCTCATTTTAAGAACTTCATTTAAACTGGATCAGGAAACAAGAGCTACGCTTTAGAAGCACGAGGTGCGAAGTACGAAGTAGATAAAAGTGGAAGCTAACCCAATCGGATAAGGTCAGTAAGACTTTTGGAAGAAAACAGACAGAGTCCGGCTGAGCTTGTCGAAGCCTTGCTGTACCATTAGAAGATTTACAGATACGAAATATACAAAACTTTATTCATGTTTTCGTGACAAAAAATAAAGCCGATAATTTTCATTTTAGAGCATCATCTTTAAACTGAATCAGGAGACAGGAGACAAAGACGAGGTACGGAAGTGGGTACGAAGTTATTAGTGGATTCGTGACAATTAAAGAGGTCGAAAATTACCATTTTTGGGAAGCTGCCAGTCTGAACTTTAGAAAATAAAAAATCAGAAATAACAATAAGATGAAAATTGTAGGTCTTACCGGCGGTATTGGAAGCGGAAAAACTACCGTGGCTAATTTTTTTGAGGAACTGGGAATTCCGGTTTACATTGCAGACGACGCTGCAAAACATCTAATGAATACTTCTGAAAATATTAAAAGAGAAATCACCTCTCTTTTTGGTTTAGATTCCTACCGTGACAATCTTCCCGACAGAAAGTTTATTGCTTCCAGGGTTTTTAATGACCAGAAAAAACTGAATCTCCTAAATATTATCATTCATCCTGCCGTGGCTGCTGATTTCGAAAACTGGAAATTACAGCAGGACGCGCCTTACGTTATTTATGAAGCTGCCATACTTTTCGAAAAAGAAGGTTACAAAAAATGTGACTACACAATTTTGGTTACTGCCCCACGTGAAGAAAAAATAAGACGAATTAAAGCGCGCGATAATTCTTCTGTTGAAGATATTCAGGAACGAATGAACAATCAATGGGATGATGAACGTAAGGCAAAACTGGCCGATTTCCAGATCCAAAATCTTCAGCTGGAGCAAACCCGCAGGGATGTAGAAAATCTACACGCTATTCTCTTAAAAGCGCGTAAAAATTAGCCTAAGTTCTGTTAACATTTGGTTAAACCCTCAGACCTCTAAATGTTAAAATCTTACTTTTGAGGCATGAATAAGAAGATTTTTTTCCTTCTCGTTGTCCTAATGAGCCTCTCTCTTATCGGCATTATTTTCGTCCAGGGATATTGGATTAAGACAACAATAGACGATAAGGAAGAGCAGTTTTCTTATGATGCCAAACAGGTACTTTTAAATGTTTCTGAAGAAATTCAGAATAGAGAACTCGAAAGTTACTGGTTCAGGTTTGATTCGATAGATAAAGACAACAGTTCGCTGCAGGGCGTTACCCTTACCGAATATTTTAGCCTGGACAGGGACAAACTGCGGAATGAAGATTTCTTCCAGTCAGAGTCTTTTTTAGAGGAGGATTATAAGATATCGTCCGGGTTTTTAGATGCAAATCAGGATAGTATTCAATTTACAAAGCTCATCAATAAGAGAGTCACCAATATAATAAATAAAAAACTTGATGGTCAGGATGTAAGTGCGCAGGAGCAGATAGAGCGAATGGTACGGATGAAGGATGTGGAAAAAGAATCACTGCGCCGGCTAATTTCGGGAGTTACAGAAAAACTACCCGTGCACAGCAGGGTGAGCGAGGAGACTATCGAGAACCTTCTAAGAGCAGAGCTTGAGCGACGGGATGTAAAAAGTGAATTTGAATTTGCTGTTTTTAATAATTCCATTGCAACGAATTTGCATTCAGATAATTTTTCCCTGGATCACCCGGCAACTTATGGAGTTCCGTTATTTGGGGATGCTGATGGAAACAGTAATTACCGGCTCATAGTGAATTTTATGGGCAAGAAGAAAGTAGTGCTGTCCTCGGTTATTCTTATGGCTGCATTGTCTATTGTACTTACTTTAATAATAGTGATCGCTTATTCCAGTGCGCTCTCGCAACTTATAAAGCAACGGCAGATTTCGCAGATCAAGACCGATTTTATTAATAATATGACACATGAGTTTAAAACACCTATAGCAACAATTAACCTCGCCTTAGATGCGATAAAAAATCCGAAGATTATAAACGATAAGGAGAAGGTAAACCGCTATCTGGGTATGATAAGAGACGAAAATAAAAGGATGCATGCACAGGTAGAAAACGTGCTGCGTATATCAAAACTGGAAAAAAACGAGCTCGACCTTAAGAAAGAAAGACACCGGCTGCACGAGATTATTAAAGACGCCATCACCCATGTGGAATTAATTGTGGAAGACCGCGGTGGATATGTCCAGACACATTTTGCCGCTCTAAAATCATCAATCCTGGCTAATGAAGACCATTTTACTAATGTGATCGTCAATATACTCGACAATGCAATTAAGTACAGTCCAAATCAGCCTAATATTGACATTTACACAGAGAATGTAAAAACTATGATCATCCTGAAAATAAGGGACCAGGGAGCCGGGATGACAAGAGCGGTCCAGAAGAAAATATTCGATAAGTTTTATCGCGAACACACAGGGAATATCCACAATGTAAAAGGCCATGGATTGGGACTGGCATATGCAAAACAGATTATTGAAGACCATCACGGGGAAATCTATGTGGAAAGCGAAAAAGGAAAAGGAACAACATTTATAATTAAATTACCACTAATATCTTAATATATGGAAACTGAAGAAAAGAAAATTTTATTAGTAGAAGACGATCCGAATTTTGGAACAGTCTTAAAAGATTATCTGGCGATGAATGATTATGAAGTTACTCATGCCAAAAACGGAATGGAAGGTTTCGAAAAGTTTAAAAAAGACGATTTCGACCTTTGTATCCTGGATGTGATGATGCCTTACAAAGACGGTTTCACACTTGCCAAAGAGATTCGTGACAAGAACGAAGAAATCCCGATTATTTTCCTAACCGCCAAAGCGATGAAGGAAGATGTGCTTAAAGGCTATAAAGTTGGGGCAGACGACTATCTTAATAAACCATTTGACAGTGAAGTACTGTTGATGAAGATTAAGGCGATCATGCAACGTAAAGCTACCGACAGTGTCGCCGATAGCAAGCAGTTTGAATTTGAAATTGGGAAATTTCACTTAAACTCAAAACTGAGGTTTTTAACCTATGACAATGGTGAACCACAAAAGCTTTCTCCTAAAGAGAACGAGTTACTGCGTCTTCTTGCACTTCATGAAAACGATTTGATGCCAAGGGAACTTGCACTTACCAAGATCTGGAGAGACGACAACTATTTTACTTCCAGGAGTATGGACGTTTATATCGCAAAGCTGCGTAAATACCTTAAAGTAGACGAAAACGTAGAGATCCTGAACATTCACGGAGAAGGATTCCGTCTCGTAGTAAAGAACGAGGAGAAAGACGAAGATTAGATATTTAAAATTTCAGTTTCTTAGTGAAACTTCCATTTCAGGAACACAGATTTCTGAAATGGAGGTTTTTCTAAACCTTAAAATGTCAAAATAAAGCTCTTAAATTGGCAATTATTGATAGCTGATTTCTAATTGTTTAACGCTTTCTTGAAATTTTATTATGTTAAAAGCCGGGCTAAAACTTAACAAATCGCCCTACAAACTTCTTTAAACTATACTTATCTTTGCGGCTGAAGTATGACTATGATGCTTAGCCTTAGATGATAAGTTCTTCTTTCTACCCTACAAAGAAAATCTTAACCGGAATCTCTCCGTTAGGACTTTTTGTGTTTATATTTTTCTTCTTTTTTGTCCCTCAGGATGTTGTTGGGCAGCAGCCGAATTATAATCACGATGCTTCTGAATCAAGAAATCTGGATCGATTCACAATAACTGTAACAGATGCTTTTAATCCTCAAGCTAAACTTAACAGATTAATAATTGCTGTGGACACAAATCCAGAAGGAGAACGATTTGTTTTGACTTTTGGCAATGGGATAAAGCGAGTAGGAGACAATGACGGATTAATTAATTTTATTCCAAACCAGAGTAATAGATTAAGTAACCCATTAGATTTTGCTATTAATAGCGAAGGAAAATTCTTTGTGGCCACTAATGAGAGTAACAGGAGATTTATAAGAGTTTATTCACCTGAAGGGGTTTATTTACCTAATGAAACTTTGGGTAATGGAGATTATGGTACTTCAGGTGCAGATCGTTTTAAAGGACCTACGGGACTTGCTTTTGATAATGAGGATAATCTTTATGTTGCAGATCATTATATAGGAAATTCGGATCCTCCAAGACCAAGTTCAATAAAAATTTATCGCAAAGATGCTTCAGGAAGTTATAAGAATAATTTAATAAATGAATTTGATAACGTTCAAGGCACTTTATTAAATTTTCCTTACAGACTAGCAGTAAATAGTCAGGGTCATCTTTATATGGCCGAATTAGGTCAAAATGGCAATGCCAGTGTGAAGGTTTTAGAATTCGATAGTAATTTTAATCCCACTCAGATTGACGAAATTAGTGGTAGCGAAATTGGATCACCCGGAAGTATTATTATTGATAATTTTGATAATGCCTTTATTGCAGATTTTGGTGAAGACCTGGATTTATCCAGAGTCTTGGAGGCCACTGATGATGTTGACGAATTTTATGAAGTGTTTGAAATTATTAAAGAAGGAATTGAAGATAATACCTTTAACGTAGATATTTATAATCCCAACAATACTTATCGATCCTCCATTTCTTCTGAAATTGACTTTCCAATTGATTTGGCTATTTCAAGTTGTGGAACATTATATGTGAATAATTCCATTTTTGATGGTGAAATTAGAACCTTTTTCGGTCAGAGAATTCCTGATATTACCATTGATTTTGACTTAGAAGCCTATCAGCGTTCACCGGGTTATGACACTGAAGCACCTGTCCTCGTTTCCTGTCCAGGGGATCAAGATGGAAATTTAACCAACGGAAGTTTCACGCTACCCGACTATACTAATCTACCACAATTTACGGATAATTGTGATGAAGACCTGGGTTTTGTACAGGATCCACCTGAGGGCGCTACTATAACTGAAACCACAGAAGTTTCCATTATTGCTGTAGATGACAATGGAAATGAATCTGAGCCCTGTGTTTTTGAAGTGATTATTGAAGAAGAGGAAGATACTCCACCTGTTTTTCAGGATTGCCCTTCGGATATTGAAAGAAATAACGATCCCGGCCAATGTGGTGCTATAGTCACTTTCAATACTCCAACAGCAACCGATGAAAACGGAAATGTTTCCGTAGCAAGAGTCGATAATACGGCACTAGATTCCGGAGATGAATTTCCTGTTGGAACTACCACTATTATTTTTATAGCCGATGATGGTACAAATGCCCCTGTGACCTGTAGTTTTGATATCGTTGTAGCCGATACACAGGCTCCTGATGCTATTTGCATCCCACCAGGAAAAGAATATTATTTAGAAGATGGAAAACTAATAATTACTCCCGAAGAAATAGATAATGGTTCTTATGATAATTGTGGGGTAGCATCTATACAACTTGCTAGATCAGAATTTAATAGTCCCGGAACACATACTTTAAGTTTAATCGTAACCGATTTGACAGGAAACAGCACGATTTGTAATACGAATATAGAAATTTGGGAGCAACAAACACCACCCGAAGCCGTTTGTAAAGATTTCGAGATTTTATTAGATGACAATGGGCAGGCGTCAATTTCTGCTGAACAGGTTTATAACGGGAATGACGATCTGGAGTTGGAAATCAACAAGGAAAATTTTTCGTGTTCAGATATTGGAGAAAATGAAGTTATTCTAACAGTAACCGATCCTGTAACAAGTTTTTCCAGTACCTGTACAGCAACAATAACAGTTGTAGATAATTTACCGCCTGTAGCAAATTGTGTAGCTCCATTTACTTTGGAGCTAGATGAAAATGGAGAAGCTTCTCTTACTGTAGATGAAATTGATGATAATTCTACAGACAATTGCACTATAAGTTCAAGGTCATTATCGCAATATGATTTTACATTAAATGATGTGGGGGTAGTTCCGGTGGAAATCACCATTACAGATTCTTCCGGATTAAGCGATACCTGTACAGTAAATGTTACTGTAGAAGACAACATACCAGAACCACCCGATGCCAACTGTATAAACCAAACCGTTTATCTAAACCAGAATGGCCAGGCGCAAATTACTGCAAGAGAAATTTACGGTTCAGATCCTGCTCTTGATGGCGTGAGCCTACAGCTAGTCAGCAGAAATAATTTTGAATGTTCTGATGCCGGAAATGATGTTCCGGTAACACTTCGGGTAGCCGACAATCAAACAGGATTGTCTTCAGAATGTACTGCTCAAATTTCTATTGTGGATGATACAGATCCTACGATTATTTGTCCAACCATAAACCCAAGAACAGTGGCTTTTGGAGAAACAGGAAGGATAGTAAATTATGACGAACCAACTGTTGACGATAATTGCCAAATTTCGGGTGTGGTTCGAACAGCCGGTTTTGCTTCCGGAGAAATGTTTCCTGTTGGAGATACAGACGTTACCTATCGGGTTACAGATGCTTCAGGAAATACTGCTGAGTGTACTTTCACGGTGACAGTTACTGAAAACGTAGATGAAATTCCGCCGGTTTTTACCAACTGCCCTTCAGAAGATATTACCATCACAACAGCTACAGGACAATGTGATGTGGCAGCGCCTTTTCCTATGCCCGAAGCTACAGATAATTCCGGAGAAGTTTCAGTAGAACTTAGCAGCGATTTAGGATTCGAAGATCGTTTTCCAATAGGAGAACATACGGTAACTTATACCGCTACAGATGAAGAAGGAAATTCAACCGTTTGTAGTTTCCGCGTTATTGTTACAGAAGATGTACCGCCGCAGGTTTTTTGTCCTGATCCAAAAACGGAAACTTTCGATCCTGAAGTTGGTTATACAGTTCCCGATTATCGTGATGAAGTTGAGCTTTCAGATAATTGTACTTCAGAAGAAGATTTAAGGGGAAATCTTGTTCAGGATCCTGCACCGGGAGAAATTATTTATGCAAGTCAGCAGATTTCATTTTCTGTAGAAGATGTTTCTGGAAATGATAGTGATTGTAATTTTGAACTTACTTTAGAAGAGGAAAATGCCGGCGTTCCCTGTCCGGAGGATATTACGAGAAATGTAGATTCCGGGAGTTGTGGTGCTATGGTGACTTATGTGCTTCCAACTCTTTCCGGAACAGGGAATGAGATCACCCAGTTTTTTCCGGTAGGAACCCGGCCTGTAAGGTATTCTGGATATGATGGATCAAACCAAATTGAGTGCAGTTTTACGGTTACGGTAATTGATAATATTGCGCCAGAGCTGGAGTGTCCTAACCCAAAAACGGCAAATTTCGATCCTGAAGTCGGTTTTACTGTTCCAGATTATCGAGGAGAATTAACCTTTTCTGATAATTGTGCTCCCGAAGAGGAATTAGTGGATAATATTTTTCAGTCACCGGCACCGGGAGATGTTATTTTTGAAAGTCAGCAAATTTCGTTTGATATTAACGATGATGGGGGAAATTCCGCAGCATGTGGTTTTCAGCTTAGTTTAGAGGAAGAAGCAACCACCGACAGGTTGGTGGCAAGGAATGATGAATATTTTGTTGAAGACAGTAGGGAATTATTTCTAGTTCCTGAAGAGACCGGAATTTTAAACAATGATGATTATAATTCAGAAGAATTTCCGCAGATAATTATAATAAGCCGTCCCCAGGGTGCAGTAGATATGGATCCTGACGGCTCGTTTACTTACAGGGCTTTGGATGGTTTTACGGGTCAGGACCGGTTTACCTATCGTCTAAACGATGGTGAAAATGTTTCGGAAACCGCGACGGTTATTTTAAACATTTCTACCGGAAATATTGCCCCTGTGGCAGTACCTGATGTTTATTTCGTACAAGTAAACGGAGTTTTGGAGTTGAGTGAAGCTGAAGGTCCCTTGAGCAACGATTATGATCCCGACAGGAATGGCGAAGGTCTTAGTTTTGATGATTATGAGGTTACTTTTAATAACATATCGGCAGGTTCAATAGCGGTTGTCGATGGAGTTTTTACCTATATCCCAAATCCTGATTTTACAGGAGTTGAGACCATAACTTATTTTATTACCGATAATGGGCTTATCTCAAACGAAACTACAATAACTATCATGGTGGGAAATGAAGCACCCATGGGAGTAGATGATTATTATAATGTTGTAGAAAACGGACAATTATCAGTTTCTGCTGCAGATGGACCGCTTTCTAATGATGTACCGCCGCCTGGAGAAACTTTAAACCTTGTTCCTGTGGATTTTCCGCAGAATGGTGAGGGTGTTTTTGCCTTTTCCGGAGGATTTGATTATACTCCAAATCCTGGATTTACAGGAGTAGATACTTTTACCTATACGCCCGTTTCAGGAAGTAGTGTGGGAAATGTTACCACTGTCTATATAACCGTTACCGGCGGTGGCTCCAATTTTACCTGTCTTCCTGATGTTGAGCTTCAGCTAAACGGTGCAGGAGAGGCCATCCTTACGCCGGAAGATGTTTATACCGGAGATGCAGGTGGCAGAACCTTCTCCCTTAGCCAAACCAGCTTTAATTGTGAAGATATCGGGGAGAATCGGGTAACTTTTACATATAATGACGGTAACAGTCTGCAGTATTGCGCCGTTAATGTAATGGTAAGAGATGAAATTGCACCAACCATTAATTGTTTAAACAGAGGATACGCGGTTCCAATTCAGGAAGGTGAAACCTTTACCTTAACCACAGAAACGGTTAATGTCTACGATTTTTCCAGCGATAACTGCGGAATTGAGGAGGTGGCTTTTGACAGAACCGAGTTTACCTTTGCCGATTTAGGAACGCATACGATAAATTTCACTGTTTTTGATGCTGAAGGAAATTCAAGTAATTGCGAGTTCGACTTATTATTGTCGGCTTATACCCCGGAAGAAGTAAGCTGTGTAAACGGCGTAACTTTGGAACTCAATGCTAACGGAGAAGCATACCTGGACATTAATGATGTTTACACCGGAGATCCATCCGGCGAACTGTCGGTAAGCAGAACGTATTTTACCTGTGAAGATGTTGGTGTTAACCGCGAGCGTTTCTACTATACCGAAAATGGAGAAGAGACCTTCTGCGAATTTTCTGTTACCGTTGCAGAGAACTTTAAGCCGCAGGTAACGGTAGATAACATCGGGATAGATATTAACCAGGACGGCATTGCTGTTCTTACAGAAGAAGATTTACAAGCTATAGTCACAGCAACAGATAATTGTTCTGATGAGCTTCGGTATGAGGTAAGTCAGGATCAATTTGATTGTTCAAATAAAGGCGCTAACCTTGTAAATTTAACAGTAACAGACGAGAGCGACAATGTCACGACCACCAGTTTTACAGTTTTTGTAAATACGCCACCGGGAACTTGCGGCACACCGGAAGATGAGAACGATTATGTTTTTGTTTACCCGAACCCTAATAACGGCAGTTTTAAGATAAACGCTCCTTCTAACGTGGTGATTAAGACAATTTGGGCATATGATATGCGTGGAAGACTCCTTGAAAAGATAGAATATGACGCAACAGTAACAGAATATGCAATGAGCCTTGGACAGGTGGCAACCGCGGTTTATGTACTTCGGCTTTCTATTTTAAGGAACGACAGGGAAGAAGAGCTTATCCGCAGGGTTATTGTAAGGAATCTTTAATTCGCGCTTCTGCGTAGGTTATAATATCTTCAGGTGGCGTAGTGCTTTCAAACCATTTTACAGCATCATCTTTTCGAAACCAGGTCAATTGTCTTTTGGCGAAACGACGGGTATTTTTCTTAATTTCGGCTACTGCTTCTTCCTGCGGAATTTTTCCTTCAAGGTGTAGAAAAAGTTCTTTGTAACCCACTGTATTCAGCGCGTTAAGATGCCGCTTGTGAAAAAGATTTGAAGCTTCTTTAAGTAAACCTGCTTCCATCATTTTATCTACGCGAAGATTAATACGATCATAGATTTTTTCCCTTTCAGCAGTAAGACCTACTTGTATACTATGGAAATTTCGGGATTCTTTTTTTCTGTTTAAAAATGAAGAATAAGGTTTTCCGGTTCCTATACAAATTTCCAGTGCACGGATAAGCCGGTGCGGATTCTCAGTATCTACAATTTGGTAATAATCGGGATCGAAATTTGCCAATTTTCGCTGTAGATTTTCCAGGCTCTCGTTGTTGAGATTTGCTCTTATATGTGGATCTACTTCCGGAAAATAATCCAGGCCCTCAATAACACTTTTAACGTAAAGTCCGCTCCCGCCAACCATTACCACAACCTTTTTACGCTGAAAGAGTTCATCTAGTTTAGCAATGGCATCCCGTTCAAAATCCCCCACCGAATATTCTTCTTCCACAGAAATATGCTGAATGAAATGATGCGGGGCCGCAGCGAGTTCCTCTTTTTCGGGAACGGCGGTACCAATCTTCATTTCTCTAAAGAACTGCCGGGAATCTGCCGAAATAATTTCCGTATTAAAATGTTGTGCTAATTTTATTCCCAGTGCAGTTTTACCAATAGCAGTAGGCCCGACAACGCTGATGAGGAAATTTTCAGGCATTGAGTTTATTTCCGCAGTTATGGCAAAATTCGGCTTTGTCCAGGTGATCCTGTTCGTTACAAACAGGACAAACCTGGCTGTTTTTGATCGTATTTTTAACAGCAGAATTTGCTCTGCCATATTCCGAAGTTACAATTCCTGTAGGCACTGCTATAATTCCGTATCCGGTGATCATAATGAAAGAAGCAATAAACCTTCCTAAAGGTGTTACAGGAGCAATATCGCCGAATCCTACGGTGGTGAGGGTGACAATACACCAGTAAATGCTTAGCGGGATATTGGTAAATCCGCCGGTCTCCCCTTCAACAAGATGCATTAGTGTTCCTGCAATGATGCACACAATAAGTACAGCGAAAAGAAAAACTATAATTTTTGGCCGGCTATTTTTAAGAGCTTCTTTTAATTTATTGGATTCACCTATGTAACGGCTGATCTTCAAAATCCTGAAAATTCTGAGCAGCCTTAATGCTCTAATGGCAAATAGAAGGTTTGCCCCGCCAATAAAGAAGCCTATATAGCTTGGCAACGTAGAAAGTAAATCTACAATTCCATAGAAGCTGAAAATATAGGCCTTAGGCCTTCTGATACTGATGATACGCAGGATATATTCTATGGTAAAAATGATAGTGATTATCCATTCTGCAACATAGAATTGCCAGTAATATTTCTGAAAATACTCCGGAACACTTTCCAGCATCACGAGGGCAACACTTATGAGTATTACCACAAGAAGGGCAATATCAAAGAATTTTCCTGCCGGAGTATCGGCTTCATAAATTACTTCATGAAGCTTTAATTTCCAGTTTGGAGTGGGTCGGTGCTCTTTCAATGCCAATTTATGTTAGAAGACTTTCAAATTTAAAGAATTTAACCGAAGTACGAGGGACGAAGTAAAGAAATACGAAGATTGTTAGGAGACATTCAGGAGTACGAGGGACGAAGTGGGAAGATCGAAGTATTATAAAAGTCCACATTCGTGGATGGGTGGCAAAAACTACAGGTCGATATTTGCTATTATAGAGGCTTTATTTTAAATTGAATCAGGAATCAGGAGGCAAGAATCAGGAGGATCACAGCAAGGGGTTCTGCGGAAGCATTTAAAAGTTTTTCGCCCATTCGTGGTAAAACTTATAGTCGATAATTGCCATTTTTGGAGAAACTCTTTGGTTCGTAGGTTAAGCAATCTCGTCTTCTCACTCCCGGTTTCTTTGCTGTAACTAGCCACTAATCCACGAATAATTAAAAAAAAAATTTCTGTGTTTAAGGTATGTAAGCAAAGGTAGAAAATTGCCATTTTTGTAATGCCTTTACTGTTCTGTTACAAGGCATCAAATCAGAGCGCAAACGGCAAATTTTGGGAAATCGGCAGTTGGATTTTACTTCTGGAAGCAAAAAAAGCTACGTGCTAAAACATCACTCAGCCGCAAGTAGCGCTTTTTTGGTAAATTTGGAGGTGAGAGTTTGTGAATAGCGGACTTTTGGCTGTTGCCGATCAATTTAATGAAGGTCGATAATTGCCATTTTTGAGACTCCTTTGCGGCTGACAAAAAATTAAAGACGCCTTGTAACAAAATATAAAAACAATGCTAAAGCCTGTGCCAAATCGAAACTTTGTGCTTGCTTGCTGCGCCTGATTTTCCTTCGGAAAATCACGCTTGCCCGCGCACAGTTTTTATATGGGACGAAGAAAGAAATCTGCGGAAATCTGCGCCATCTGCGGGAGAAAATACCTTTTATCAGCTCGTTTCATATCAATATTTACCATTTTAGAGATTAGGAATCAGGAGGCAAGAAACAGGATGTCGCCCCGAGCAGAGTCGAGGAATTGGCTAGAGTGACAGTGCAATGGTGTGACAAAAGTAGGGTGAGCGATTCGAAGCCCGTAGCATATTCAAATCAGCACATTTTCAAATTTTCAAATCATCACATTACTCAGCTTCAGAAAAATGCACAACCTTGAGTTTCTTATTTCTCCTCAGGTAGTTCTGAATAATATGCTGAGTGTCCCGGTCGTTTTTCATAGGAGTGATAATGGACTTTACAATGTCAATGTTATTGATCTGGTGGTTCAGGTTAAAATATCCAATTCCTTTAAATTCACCATCTTCAATTAACAGGAAGCTTTTTTCATCCACTTCACGGCCGCGGTCAATAATGATCATATTCTTGCTTTCATAAGAATAATTATTGATAAGTTCCCTTGCGCGCTGATTGTATTCAGATGCAGCTTCCTCTTCAATACATGCTCCCCAGCAGTTTTTGATACTGTACTTAAAGCAATTTCCGGTACCATTTTCCAGTCCAGAGAGCCGCTCGCACAATTGATGTTCTTCTACCCAATTGTTCAGCAAAGTTTTTGCCTGCCGCAAATTGGTGAAAGTGGTGATATTTTCACGGCCGTTTGCCCTCCCAATCTTAAAATTGATATAACCGTTTTCATCGGTATGATGATACAAGGCATGGCTGAAAATGTTCTTTTTCAGGGCTTTATTATATTTCGGTTTGTTGTGCTTAATTTCCTGATTTTCCTTGAGCAGGGCAATAAGTTCATTTGCGCAGGATTCGTAAGAAACCGAAGAAACTTCTTTTTGAATTTCCTTCGCCTTAGGATGGTCGTTTGTAAAATGCTGATTTACACGTTTCCTGATGTTTTTGCTTTTACCAATATAGATAATTTCTCCGTTCTCATTGTGCAGGTAGTAAACACCTGTTGTAGCCGGTAATTCCTCCAGAAGGTAAACGAGTTTTGTATCCAGATTACGCTTTGGCTCCAGCCGCACGTGCTCTTTAAGAACGTCTTTTTCTACATCTTTAGCCAGTAACATCTTAAAAAGTTTCACTGTTGCCTGTGCATCTCCACTGGCCCGATGCCTGTCACTAAGCGGAATACCTAAAGATCTCACCAGCTTTCCAAGGCTGTAGGAGGGAAGCCCCGGAATAAGTTTTTTCGAAAGTTCTACTGTACAAAGTGATTTGCGCTCATATTCAAAACCGAGCCTGCGGAATTCTGTTCTTAAAATCCGGTAATCGAATTTTGCATTATGCGCCACAAGAATACAATCTGAAGTGATTTCCACAATGCGCTTGGCTACTTCGTAAAACTTCGGGGCACTGCGAAGCATATCGTTATTAATGCCCGTTAAATTTACTACAAAAGGCTGTATAGGCTGCTCTGGATTAACCAGGCTAATAAACTGGTCTACTACTTTGTGGCCATCGAATTTGTAAACTGCGATTTCGGTAACACCTTCTTCGTTATACTTTCCGCCTGTTGTTTCTATGTCTAAAACTGCGTACAATAAATTCTTTTCGTTTAGTTATAATTTCGTTCCCCAAAAATACTGCTTCCAATCCTTACCATTGTAGACCCGCATTCTACCGCGATCTTATAATCGCCGCTCATTCCCATGGAAAGTTCTTTCATTGAAGGATACTTTTCTTTAAAGTCGTCAAAAATAGCTTTTAATTTCAGAAATTCTGATTTTACCTGATTTTCATCTTCAGTAAAAGTAGCCATTCCCATAAGACCGACTACTTCAGTATTTTCCATTTTGTTATAGGCTTCGGAATTTAGGATCTCTTCCGCCTCTTCTTTTGAAATTCCGAATTTGGAATCTTCTTCGGCAATTTTTATCTGAAGAAGGCATTTTATAACGCGCTCTTCGTTTTTCGCCCTTTTGTTAATTTCCTTCAATAACTTCAAACTATCTACAGCATGAATCAGGCCAACAAACGGCGCCATATATTTTACTTTATTACGCTGTACATGACCAACCATATGCCATTCGATATCTTTGGGCAGGCTTTCCCATTTATCGGTCATTTCCTGGATTTTATTCTCGCCAAAAATCCGTTGGCCGGCTTCATAAGCTTCCAGAAGATCTTCGTTTGGCTTGGTTTTGGAAATAGCTACCAGCTTAATATTTTCGGGTAATTCGTCTTTATATTTCTTTATATTCTTAGAGATATTCATAATCAAAACTCGTAAATTGTTAAACCGCTGCGCAGTTTAGGTTCAATATAAGTACTTTTTGGCGGCATCGTCAAATTTTCCTCTGCAATTTGTTTTATTTCAGCAATATCTGGAGGGAGCATTGCAAAGCCAACGGCAAATTTTCTGCTGTCCACCTGCCGCTTAATTTCCACATTATTGTCCCTTTCGGGGAAATAAGCAATCCTTTTGTCATTTCTCAGATCGTGAATACCAAGAATCGGTTTCAGGATATGTTCATCCAGAATTACAGCATCCAGGTTGCTGCGGGAATCGTCCAGGCTGTACCCGGTTTTCTTTAGCTGAAGAGAATAGAACCTGCCATCCAGATACATGCTGAATTGATGTTTTTCTGTTGGTACGAGATCTTTTTTTTCGGAATTTTCTATACTGAAGTTTTTCTTCAAAAGAACAAGAAATTCTTCTTTAGAATGGGAATTAAGATCGGATACAAGTCTGCTGAAGCCTTTAATTTTCAAACTACTTTCTGAAATAATGTAACTCAAAAAATAATTGTACGGTTCTTTACCGGTATGATTCGGGTTATTTATTTGACTCTCCTTGGCAAACAGGGCAGAGGAGGCGCACCGGTGATGTCCGTCGGCAATGTACAGGCTGCCGATATTTGCAAATTCTGACCTTAGACTTTCAGCTACCTCAGGATTTGAAATCTTCCACAAATGATGTGTTTCACCATCGCCGGTGGTAAAATTATATTCCGCAGTGGTGTTTATAGTTTCTGAAATCAGGTTGTCAATCCTCCTGTTTTCCGGGAAAGTAAGTAAAACAGGTTCGGCGTTAAAGCCAGCTGTTTTCAGATATTCTTTAAAAAGTATTTCGCGGTGAACTATGGTATCTTCGTGCCTTTTAATGATGTTTTTCTCATAATCCCGGGCACTGGCGGCAGCTATAATTCCGCAGCAGCTATTCTGCGGGGTTTCAATTTTATAAACATAGTAAAATGGTTCTTCGTCTGTGATAAACGTACCCTCTTCCTTGTACTGCAAATAGCGATCTCTAATCATTTTAAACCGACTTTCACCCACGTTTTCCTCCTGAAGGCTATATTCGGGATTAATAATGTGCAAAAATGAATAGGGATTGTTTTTCAGCTGAGCTGCAATTTCTGCTTTGCTATAATCCTGATAAGAGCGGGAAACAACAAGTCCTGCTTTAGCTTTTGCCGGTCGCACTGCTTTAAAAGGAAGGATTTCTGCCAAGATTTGTGTGTAAAGTTAAAAAGTTAATGAGTTAAAAGTGAAAAAGACCCCTCCGACCTTCGGCCACCTCCCCTTAAAAAAAGGGGAGGTGCTGTTTTTCGAGGGGAAATATTCTTCCATGCCTGCGGCATTATGTTCTTTAGACAGGAGGTCGATAATTGCCATTTTTGGACTGTCTTCTTTAAGGGATACCTCACAGGTTTTCAAAACCTGTGAGGTCTGATTCCATACTAATACTGACCTTAAACAGAATATCGAAAATTGCCATTTTCGGACCGTCATTAAGAACTGAACTGCGGCGAAACTTTTTCGGCTTTTTTATTTTCTGAATAGTCATAAAAACCTTCTCCGGACTTCACGCCAAATTTTCCTGCTCTCACCATATTCACCAACAACGGACAAGGAGCGTACTTCGGATTTTTAAAACCATCATGCATCACTTCAAGAATAGACAAACATACGTCGAGCCCGATGAAATCTGCTAACTGAAGCGGACCCATTGGGTGCGCCATTCCCAGTTTCATAACCGTATCGATTTCGTAAACTCCGGCGACCCTATTGTAAAGTGTTTCAATAGCTTCATTAATCATGGGCATCAAAATTCTGTTTGCAACAAAACCGGGATAATCGTTCACTTCCACAGGAACTTTGTTCAGCTTTTCAGACAGTTCCATTACTCGTTGGGTGATGTTATCGCTGGTATTATAGCCGCGGATAATTTCTACCAGTTTCATCACCGGCACCGGGTTCATAAAGTGCATCCCAATTACCCTTTCCGGATTAGAAACCACGGAAGCAATTTGCGTAATGGAAATGGAGGAGGTGTTCGATGCCAAAATGGTATCCTTTGAACAAATACCATCTAGTTGTTTGAAAATTTTCAGTTTCAGTTCCTGATTTTCTGTCGCTGCTTCTACTACTAAATCTACATTTTTTACTCCTGTAGGAAGGTCAATTTGCTGAGTTATATTGCTAAGCGTTTCCTCTTTTTGTGCCTCGGAAATTTTTTCCTTCGCCACCATTCTGTCCAGGTTTTTGTTAATAGTATCCATTCCCCGCTGAAGGTTTTCTTTGGAAACATCTATTAACTGAACTTTATATCCAAATTGTGCAAAAGTATGAGCAATTCCGTTGCCCATTGTCCCTGCACCTATAACTGCTATGTTTTTCATTTTAAGTATTTTAAATTCCGAATTTAGTATTTTTAATAACAGGTAAAAAACCACCCCGACCTACGGCCACCCCTCCTTAAAAGGAGAAGAGTATTTGTATTCATAACCTGTTTTTGAACATGAACTTCGTACTCCAAAACTCCGAACTCCAAACCACGAACTGCTAGAAATTTGCTATCACCTGATTAGCCACTTTTAAAGCCCTTGCGCCCTGTTCCAGTGTTACTATAGGTTCTGTATTATTATTTATCGCGTCTGCAAAAGTTTCCAGTTCCTGTAAAATGGCGTTATTTGGAGAAACAGAGGGGTTATCAAAATAAATCTGTTTTTTGACTCCTTCAGCATTTTGAAGGATCATAGCATAATCATCGGGATTTTCCGGAACATCTTTCATTTTTACAACCTCACATTTCTTCTCCAGAAAGTCTACAGAGATATAAGCGTCCCGCTGAAAAAATCTGGATTTTCGCATGTTTTTCAGTGAAATTCTGCTCGCTGTCAAATTCGCCACACAGCCATTTTCAAATTCTATACGGGCATTCGCGATATCTGGAGTGTCACTAATTACTGAAACTCCGCTTGCGCTGATATTTTTAACTTCAGATTTTACCACGCTCAAAATAGCATCAATATCGTGGATCATTAAATCCAGCACCACCGGAACATCTGTCCCGCGCGGATTAAATTCTGCAAGGCGGTGCGCTTCGATAAACATTGGGTTTTCAATGCGGGAAACCACAGCCTGAAAAGCAGGATTAAAACGCTCCACATGGCCTACCTGGCCTTTTACGTTGTATTTTTTAGCCAATTTTATAAGTTCCTGAGCTTCTTCAAAAGTATTGGTAATAGGTTTTTCAATAAAAAGATGCTTCCCTGCGGAGATCACCTTTTTCGCAACTTCAAAATGAGAAAGGGTAGGGGTGACCACGTCTACAACTTCAACGGATTTAATTAAATCATCCAGGCTGCTAAACTTTTTATAACCGAATTCCTCTTCAATTTTAGAGGCATTTTCTTCATTGGCATCATAGAAGCCTATTAGATCAAATTTTTCGGATTGGTTGAGAAGTTTTAAATGAATTTTTCCCAGGTGGCCGGCACCCAGAACGCCTACTTTTAGCATAGTTTTCAGGATTTACTCGATAATCGAGATTTTAATTCTCCGAGGTTTGGCTCGAAATTGAAAATTATTTCTTCTTGATGCTTCGTGGGCTTACCTTGAAGCAGTTTACCGCAAAAATAGTATTTTGAGAATAAATATTTTAAAAGATTCTGTTATAATCCCTGGGTAATTTGTTTGTATTCAATGCCGATATTTGCCTAATTTTATACTTCAAAACATTTAAATTTTGCAAAAGGATAACTTCAGACATAAAGGAAAGCGACAGCAACTGGTAGAAACCGTTAAAAGAAAAGGTGTTACCGATAAAAAGGTGCTGGAGGCCATTGGAAAAATTCCGAGGCATTTATTTATGGACAGTAGTTTTGAAGATCATGCTTATCAGGATAAAGCCTTTCCTATAGCCGCAGATCAAACCATTTCCCAGCCTTATACCGTAGCCTTTCAAACTGAACTTCTTGAGGTTTCCAGAACTGATACCGTTTTGGAAATTGGAACCGGAAGTGGTTATCAAACTGCTGTTTTGTGCGAACTCGGTGCGAAAGTTTACAGTATAGAAAGGCAGCGGGAGCTTTATAAGAAGACGAAAAATTTCCTGGCGAAAATTGGATATCGTCCAAAACAACTGAGTTTTGGGGATGGTTACAAGGGATGGCCGGAATATGCTCCTTTTGATAAAATCATCGTGACTGCAGGTGCACCCTATTTACCAAAAACGTTGCTGGGCCAGCTGAAAGTAGGAGGGAAGATGGTAATCCCAATTGGGCAAGGCGTACAGGTTATGACCTTATTTACCAGGAAATCTGATACCGAATTTAATAAAAAGGAGTATGGAGATTTCAGGTTTGTGCCGCTGTTGGAGGACAAGAATTAAATTGTTTGTAGTTCATGGTCTATAGTTCGTAGTTAACATAATATAGAAACAAAGAACAACAAACGCTAAACAGCTTTAATAAAAAAAGCCCCACAATTGTGAGGCTTGAATATTCTATAATTTCAGCTTACTATTCTGCAGCTGTTGCTTTATCAACTACTAACCTTTCATCACGGTTTGCAATTTCCCATGCGGTAAGGAAGACGAGTTTTGCTCGTTTTGCCAGGACATCATACTCAATTTTGTCTGGAGTATCGGTAATTTTATGGTAATCTTCGTGAACTCCGTTAAAATAGAAAATAATCGGAATATTGTTTTTTGCAAAGTTATAGTGGTCACTTCTGTAATAGAAACGGTTAGGATCATTCTCGTCATTATAAGTATAATCCAGATCAAGGTTCATATATTTTTCGTTAACCTCTTCACTTAGCTTATGCAGATCTGTGCTGAGTTTATCGCTGCCAATAAGATAAACATAATTGTCATTTCCTTTATGTTCAGGATCTATTCTCCCAATCATATCTATGTTAAGGTTAGCAACAGTGTTTTCTAAAGGATAAATTGGATTATCTGTATAAAATTTTGATCCTACCAGCCCTTTTTCTTCACCGGTTACATTCAGAAAAAGAATAGATCGTTTTGGAGTGTAGCCGTCTTCTTTGGCTTTAGCAAAAGCTTCTGCAATTTCAAGAATACCCACTGTCCCGGATCCATCGTCGTCGGCACCATTAAAAACATTTCCTTCGTCATCCATTCCCACATGGTCATAATGTGAAGAAATTACCAAAAGCTCATCAGATTTTTCACTGCCTTTGAAATAAGCAACTACGTTTTCGGAATCTTTAATATCACCACGAAAGACGCTGGAAGGCACTTCCTGGTAGTAATCATCGTCTCCCATTGGTGCTGGAATATTCAGTTTCTGATACTCATTTTTAAGATATTCGGCAGCTTTTTTCTGTCCCGGTTCACCGGTTTCACGGCCTTCAAAGTCGTCGCTGGCGAAGGTGTAAAGATGTTCTTTTAACTCTTCAGCAGTTATTGTGTTTGCATATTCTATGGGGTTTACGTTTTCCACATTCCTGGGTTGCGTACCGCAGGCAAGAAAGTTAACTGTAAGCGCCAGAAAAAATATTTTTTTCATAAATAAAATTAATTTGTGGTTTGGGTGCGGCAAGATAGCCGTTTTCAGGATTATTTCCTTCAGATTTCGTGCCGAAAATGATCCTTGGGGAGCTTCTGTCTATTTTAGTGCTTTTTGAATTGCTTCTTTTGCCAGAGGTTCCATCACATCGTAACCGGCACTTGTGGGATGGACGCCATCTTCAGCATATTCCACTTTCATGCCTTCTTTTTCGTTCTTTAGTGCAGAGAAATAGTCCAGATAAACGTGTCCGTTTTGCCGGGCGTAATTTTCGAGCCACTCGTTAATTTTGGCAATTTTCGATACCGGTTCGAGACCCGGGCGCCAGGGATAATCATACACGGGAAGGATAGAACTCAGGATTACTTTTATTCCGTTGGCTTCGGCGAGCTGGGCCATGGCTTTTATGTTGTCTGTAATCATTTTTACTGAAGAAAATCCTGTATTGCCGGCTATATCATTAGTTCCGGCGAGGATAACGACCGCTTTTGGCTTAAGTTCCACAACATCTGGCATAAAACGGATAAGCATTTGCGGAGTGGTTTGCCCGCTAATTCCCCTTCCGACGAAGTTGTTATCAGAAAAGAAATCCGGATGCATTCTTACCCAACCTTCGGTAATGGAATTCCCCATAAAAACTACCTGGGGATAATTGCCATTTTCGATAATGCTCTTATTGGCGTCCCGATACTTTTTTAAATTCGCCCAATCCTGACTCATAAGTTCCTTATATTCTTCTTTTTGTGCAAAAAGGTTAAAACCGATTAGCAGTAGGATAAATGTAGAAAACAGTCGTTTTTTCATTAGAATCTAAGTCTTTGTAATATTTGAAATATATTTAATTGAATTTTATCCCCTCGGTTTTGCACGGTCATATTGAGGAGGCCAGGGAACATCGGTTCCCAGTGTTCTGGCAGCTTTTAGCGGAAAATAAGGCTCCCGGAGGAATTCCCGTGCCATAAATATAAGATCAGCCTGATCGTGGGTAAGGATTTTCTCTGCCTCTTCAGCATTTGTGATTAATCCTACTGCTCCGGTAGCAATATCTGCTTCGGTTTTAATTTTTTCTGAAAATTGTACCTGGTATCCTTTTTCCACCGGGATTTTTGCATGAGGAACCATCCCTCCCGAAGAACAATCTATAAGATCCACGCCTTTTTCTTTTAAAATTTTAGCCAGTTTTACCGATTCTTCCTCGTTCCATCCCCCTTCGACCCAGTCTGTTGCAGAAATACGGACGAAAATTGGCAAATCTGCCGGCCATTCTTCTTTTACAGCCTCCAGAACTTCCAGAAGTAAACGGATTCGGTTTTCAAAATCTCCTCCATAATTGTCATTTCTATGATTGCTTATGGGCGACAGAAACTGGTGCAGTAAATATCCATGAGCAGCATGGATTTCTACTACTTTAAATCCTGCTTTTACAGCTCGTTTTGCCGCAGACTTAAAATCGGTTATCACCTTTTTAATTCCGGTTTCATCCAGCTCCTTTGGTAACGGATTATTATTTATAAACGGAACCGGGCTGGGAGCGAGGGTATCCCAGCCACCGGATTTATTGTCCAGAAGGGCGCCTCCTTCCCAGGGTGGCGTTGTGCTCGCTTTACGACCTGCGTGGGCAAGTTGGGTGCCAATAACTGCTCCCTGAGATTCGACAAACTCCACGATTTCTTTTAATCCATTGATATGCTCATCTTTCCAAATTCCCAGGTCGTGCGGAGTAATACGGCCTTCTGGAGAGACCGCAACAGCTTCAGTAAAAATGAGTCCGGCGCCACCTACTGCACGGCTTCCAAGGTGTACCATGTGCCAGTTGTTGGAAAAGCCGTCTTTACTGCTGTACATGCACATAGGAGATACGGTAATTCGGTTTTTGAATTCAATTTCTTTAATTGTAAAAGGTGAAAATAATATAGACATTCAATTCCTGATTTCAGTTTACAGCTAAAGATAACAGAAACAGATAGAGATCGAAATGCTTTTGATTCATTTGTAAATAAAAATCAATAAATTTAAGATATCAGTCCATATTTTAGAATGTTCATGTGAGTCTTTAATCTTTCCTTATGAAAAACGGTAATTCCAAATTTGCACCTTTCAGATAATAGGGGGAGAGATAATGTTTGGAATAAGCGACATACCTAAATTTAAACTGGCGTTCTTTATTCTATTGCCGGTTATTTCAATTCTTTATGAAGGAGAACACGTTTTTTTCGCGTAACTCATGGGAGGAAAAAATATAAAGGTCACCGTAGGAACCGGAAAGCTACTTTTTCTGTTGGGAATGGTTGACGTAAATTCCTCTATAAGCAGCCACGGCATTGATTATGAAAATGTTATAGCCAAAATCACCTCCCCGGGTTTTTGTTCAGGTTTCCATGAAGAGAGGTTATAATTAAAACGTAATGCTCCATCAATATCTACTTCAGGAGATTTCTGCGCCTGAATGGAAGAATGGGAAAAACTACCAAAAAAAAGAATAGAAAGGATCGGTGAAAAGGATTTCAACATCTTCAGGTTTTTAAGAGTTAATTCTCAAGATAATTTGAATGGTTCAAAATAAATAAATCTGAAATCTCAATGTTTGTTAATTCTTGTTTTCAGTAGAGCTTTTGAATTTTCATAGTTTCTTTCCGCTAATTTTTTGTGTCTAACCCTTTGAAAAAACTGAATAATTTTAAATCATTTTTTTTTGATCATCAGTGACCAATTTGTCTCCCAATGTAACACAGGTAAAAGAATTGTAACTGCTTTTTGAAAAAGCAAAATAATTCTCCAGGTTGTTCTTTGGAAGTTAAAGAGAGGGGTGGCTGAAAATTATTAAATTAGCGTCAGTAAAATAATCCACACTTTGAAATTGTAGAATGAAAAATCTAATTTTTCTTATTGCCCTGGTAGTCACATTTAACTTCACAGTGGCCCAAGAAGCTACGATAAACAGCCCCAATGAAGCCCTTAAACTGGAAGTTTATCTTGAATCAGGAAAACCAGTCTATTCAGTTTTATATAATAATGAAGTTGTGCTGGAAAAATCTCCTTTAGGACTGAAAACGAATATTACTGACTATTCCGAAGGAGTAAGTTTCAAAAGTAGTGAAACCAATTTGGTGGAGAAGACGTACAAATCTTCAAAGCTTAAGCAGTCTGAAATTAACTATAAGGCAGAGGAGCTAATTACCACATTTTCTAACAAAAAAGGTCAGGAAATAGATGTTGTTTTCCGGGTAAGCAACAATGATATTGCACTTAAGTACCATATTCCTAAATATAATGATACCGTAGCTCACGTTGTTACCCAGGAATTCACGGGATTTAATTTTCCACAAACGGCCAAAAGTTTTCTAACCCCTCAGTCAAAATCCATGGTAGGTTTCCAGCGTACTAAACCAAGTTACGAAGAGGGATATTATTTAGATCAGAATATAAAAACTGCTTCAGTTAATAATTTGGGTTACACATTTCCTGGTTTATTTAAAACTGAAAATCATTGGGTTCTAATATCTGAAACTGGGGTTGACGGTACTTACGTTGCTTCTCATCTAAGTGATCCAAATGATGAAGGAGAATTCACAATTTCTTTTCCTGAGAGTACAGAACTTAACAGCTTCGGAAGTACCGGTGCTGCAATTTCCCTTCCGTTTAGTACTCCGTGGCGTACAATTACTCTGGGAGAAACCCTTCAGCCAATAGTAGAAACCACCATTCCTTTTGATGTGGTGGAGCCGCTTTATAAAGCTTCTGAAGATTATAAATATGGCCGCGGAGTTTGGAGTTGGATTATGTGGCAGGATCAAAGTATGAATTACGATGACCAGGTGACTTATATAGATTTTGCTGCAGAAATGGGCTATGAATATATTCTTATTGATGCACTTTGGGATCAAAATATTGGGTACGATAAAATGGAGGATCTAATTGAATATGCCAGGAGCAAAAATGTCGATGTTTTTCTATGGTATAATTCTAACGGAGTTGCTAATGATGCTCCTATGACGCCAAGAAATAAAATGCACAGGGCTATTTCCCGAAAAAAGGAAATGCAGTGGTTGCAGGAAAATGGTGTAAAAGGCTTAAAAGTCGATTTTATGGGTGGTGATAAACAAGAAACCATTCAGCTTTATGAGGATATCATGTCTGATGCCAATGATCACGGATTAATGATGATTTTTCATGGCGCCACAATCCCAAGGGGTTGGGAGGTAATGTACCCGAATTTTATAAGTACTGAAGCAGTTCTTGCTTCAGAAAACCTCATGTTTAGTCAGTACGCAAACGAGCAGGAAGCCCGAAGCGCTGCAATTCATCCTTTTATAAGAAATACTGTAGGAAGTATGGATTTTGGAGGTACTGTTTTAAACGAAAGATATAACCGAAGCAATGATGGCGGGAATTTTAGGAAAACCTCTGATGCCTTTCAACTGGCGACTGCGGTTTTATTTCAGACGCCGGTACAATTCTTTGCGTTGACGCCTAATAATTTGAAAGATGCCCCGGAGTTTGCAATAGAATTCATGAAAAACATACCTACAACCTGGGACGAAACAATTTTTATTGATGGATATCCCGGGGAGTACAGTGTATTGGCAAGAAGGCACGAGGAGCAATGGTACATAGCGGGCATCAATGCCTCGGAAGAACCTAAGAAAGTGAGTTTTTTCCTTCCGGAACTAGGAGGAACTAACTTCAGTATCATAAATGACTTCAGAAAAGGGAAATCTGAAAAGAAGGAAATAAAACCAAAAAACGGAAAGTTTGAAGTAACCATGCAGCCTCAAGGTGGATTTGTAATTACAAATTAAATGTATCTACTGGTCCACTGGTCCTTAGTGCTTAAAATAAAAAACAATTAAGATGAACTACAAAACTTTGAAGAGGAAAATAGCAAAAACGAAATCTGCAAACCTGTTAATCTTTTTTCTAACCATTAATACTTTTGCACAAAACCCGCTGATAATGGACCAATTTACGGCAGATCCTACGGCAAGAGTTTTTGACGGCAAGTTATATGTATTTCCTTCCCATGATATTGTACCTCCGGAAGGTGAAGGCCGTGCAGAGTGGTTCAATATGGCCGATTACCACGTTTTTTCTTCGGAAAATCTTACCGAATGGACAGACCATGGAAAAATTCTGGATCAAAAAGATGTCCCTTGGGCAGATCCTGAAGCATACAGTATGTGGGCGCCGGATGCGATAGCGAAAAATGGCCAATATTACTTCTATTTTCCCACGAGGATAAGAGGCGCCGGAGATGGGGAAAGCGGTTTTTCTATTGGCGTAGCGATTGCCGATAAACCTGAAGGACCCTATAAACCACAGCCAAGCCATATTAAAGGTGTAGAAGGAATAGATCCGAATATTTTTATAGATAAAGATGGCCAGGCTTATTTATACTGGTCTCGTGGTAAAATTTATGGTGCAAAATTGAAGGAAAATATGCTGGACCTAAATTCAGAAATAAAAACATTCAGTGAAATCCCTCAGAAAGGACATATTGAAGGGCCTTTTGTTTTTGAACGAAACGGTATTTACTATATGACTTATCCTCACGTTGCAAATAATACCGAAAGACTTGAGTACGGAATTTCCGATAACCCAATGGGACCTTTTACACACAAAGGTGTCATTATGAATGAATCCCCTTCAGGCACCTGGACCAATCACCATTCAATTGTTAAATATGAAAATCAGTGGTACCTATTTTATCACGATAATGACCTTTCGCCCGATTTTGACAAAAACCGCTCCATTCGTGCCGATAGTTTATTTTTTGAGGAAAACGGAAACATTAAAACAGTTATTCCCACGCATCGTGGCGTTGGAATTACATCAAGCACTGCTCAAATTCAGATTGACCGGTATAGCAATAAAAGCAACATTGGAGCTGCTGCAGTTTTTTTAGACAGGCTTGATCCTTTTCAGGGATGGAAAATGGTATTAAATAAACCTGATGCCTGGGTAAGATATAATCAGGTGGATTATGATACAGAAAGTCCCAAAAATGTAAAAATAAGAGCAAGATCTTTAACTGGGGGTACTATAGCTCTAAAATTGGCAGGTCAGGACAACCAGGAGATTTCTCAAGTTACCATTCAAAAAGGCGGAAATTGGGACGTTTTCACAGCGCCGGTAAAAGCAGAGGTAACAGCTGTGCAGGATTTGTTAGTGGAGCTTACAAGTGGTGAAGGAGTTGAAATAGACTGGGTCCAGTTTGAAAAGTAAAAGGAATGAGAATGGAAAAACTGATATTGTCATAATAAATATATCTTAAGTGCCAATCCAGACAATTTTCTGAAGAACTTTTTAAAACCAGATAAGAAATGGTAAAACTATTTTTTAGTGTCAAGAGTGAAAAGTTAATTCATATCTATATTTACTATTTATAGATATTTCAGTATTTTTAAACTATGAATATAAGTTTCACTAAAAAACAAGAAGAGTATATTTCCAAGCAGGTTGCTTCCGGGGAATATCAGAATAATAGCGAAGTCATTAGGGACGCTTTAAGGCTTCACGGTATTTACCGGGAAAAAGTAATCCAGGATCTTAGAAAAGAAATCGAGCTTGGCTGGGATGGCCCGGACAGTTCAATGACCATGGACCAGATTATTGAATCCAAAAGGAAGTCTTAATGGATCAATACATCCTATCTCAAAAATCCCATGAAGATATTGATGATATATATGATTTTGGTGCTGACAAGTTTGGTGAAGATCAGGCTCTGGAATATCTGATCGGTTTGAGAACTCATTTTGAATTCCTTCTAAAAAATCCACACATTGGTAAAAAGCGTGATGAAATTAAGGAGGGACTTTTTAGTTTTCCCTATGTTTCTCATATTGTCTTTTACAGGGTTTTTAATAATCATATAAGAATAGTTCGTGTGCTTCACGGTAGCAGGGATTTGAAAAAATTTCTAAAATAGTTTATTAGTTACCAAACATCGCTTTAGAACAAAATTCTTAGTAAATTTTCAAGTAAAGTACCAGTTTTTAGTGTTTTTCTCGAAAATTTACTAAAGTTGATTCACTTCAAAATTACAATTCGAAAGTACGTAAGGAACCATTATAATCGTAATTTTGACGGTGTTTTTTACCAATATAATATTTGTTTTAAAACGATGTTTTTTCTTCTTCTAATATCATCCAGGTGTGGATTTTCATTTATATAAACCATATCGGCCCTTTCTAATAATTCCTCAATAAATTCTGTAGTTACTTCTTTTCTACAAATTTTAATATTTGTTCCTGCATTCAAGAATTCGTGAACAGTTGGGAAAAGTAGTCTTCAGCTGTCTTTGAGCGTCTGCCCCCGGCAAGCAGGTTGTTTCTTTGCAGAGCAGATGAAGAGATAGTTCATAATGGATTTTAAAAGTATATAGTGTAATAAAGAAAATAGAATACTTTAGTAAACTTTCGAGAAAAAGGGTAATTTTTACTACCTTTCTCGAAAATTTACTAAGATTGACTTTATCTGATTTCATTACTAACCAATTATCTTTTGAAAACTATTCATTTACTTTTGATGAAGTAGTTGAAGCTTATTCAAGTAAGTCTGAAACTTCAGTACAAAGCGATTTAAAGTACGCAACCAAAAATGGAGATATCATTCCACTAAGGCATCACTTTTATTAAATTATTCCACCACGATATTCAAGGCTTGGCAAATTACCTTTGGAGCTATACGTAAATAACTTGTTTGAGTACTTAGACCGTAATCATTATGTGGGATTGTATTCAGCCGCAAAATTTTATGGTGCTGGGCATCAGCAAATCCAGAAAGAATACGTCTTACACGATAAGGCGCCCCTTTTAACCATCTCTAAGAATGCTATCCATATTGATTTTTTTACCGTGTCCAACTGGCCAAAAAAAAATGTGGTATCAAGAAAAGGAGATGCAGGGATGTTCAAAATATCGAGTCCTTGCTTAACCGCCGTGGACTTGATTTACCATCAAACTAAAATCGGCGGACTAAATAGAATGCTTTCAGTATTGGAAGAACTGACAGAAGAAATGAAATTGGCAGATGCAAAAGATTTGTTGTCCTGGTATTCTCAAAAAAGCGTTTTACAACGTTTAGGTTTTTTATTGGACGAAATTAATCCCGGATCTGAAATAGCGAATCTCATATATGAACATCTAAAATTAAAAAAATTCTATCCAGTTCTATTGAGTCCGAGGTCGAGTGAAAAGGCAGGTGCAGTTGAGAACAGATGGAAAGTAGATGTGAATATAAAAATGGAAAGTGATTTATGATACCGAGACCCGATATAGCTAAATGGCAAATGCACGCACCTTGGAAGGAATTTTCACAGGTAGAACAAGACCTTATTATCAGTCGCACACTTGTAGATATATTTTCAGATGAATTCTTAAATGAAAACTTAGCATTTAGAGGTGGTACGGCACTTCATAAGTTGTATTTAAACCCTGCACCACGTTATTCAGAAGATATCGATTTGGTTCAAATAAAACCAGGCCCTATAAAACCAATAATGCAACGTCTAGATGAGGTTATTACGTTTTTTGAAGAACCAAGAAAAACACAAGTAAGAGGAAACGGTGCAAAAGCATTATACCGTTTCACTTCTGAATACGAAGAAATTAGACTACGTTTAAATTGGAAATTAACTGTAAAGAACACTTTAATGTTTTGCCTTGGGTTGAATTTCGGTACAAATGACGGTACAAATAGGAATTAAAAAACCCGTAACAACTTAATTTTCAGTTGGTTACGGGTTCCTATGGCGGAGAAAGAGGGATTCGAACCCCCGGAGGTGTGACCCTCAACAGTTTTCAAGACTGCCGCATTCGACCACTCTGCCATTTCTCCTTAGCGGATGCAAATATAGAAAGCTTTTTCCATTCCAAAAAAAAATTATTGCTGTTTTTTACAGCTTTTTATTTTTTAATCTGATTATGAAGCTCTTGGCTTCTATTTTATTTCTGCTTTAAAATATTGTACGCAACAACATGCGGACATTACTACATTAAAGGGAAGCCAGGAGAAAGTTTTTACTACTTCCTGAGATTTCTTCTCAAAACTCTGCTCATAATTTCTATAAGTAGAAAGCTGGTTTCTGACTTCCGGATAAGCCGATAAAATTGTTTGCTCGTAATGTAATACAACCTGTAACTGTTTTGCATTTGCAGTGTTATAGGCCGCTCTTATTGCATTTCTGTTGATTAGCGGAGCCATAACCTCGCCAGTAAGGTTTATATAACAAAGATTCTGGTTCTATTAAATAAGCGGGATCAAACGCCTGAAATCCCTCCTTTGCTTCGATCTTAAAGGATGGATAAAAATCTGCTCTGGCAATTTTTACATCCAGTTTTGCAGCCGCCCGTTCCATTTCGACCTGTCGAATATCCGGACGGTTCTTTAATAATCCAGACAGACCAAGGTTTAGAAGCTATAACATGATTGCGAACTTTTTCAATACTCATTTTGAGGCTGCAAAGCTTGATAAAATATTTTGATAATATATAGAGAAGAATATATAAATTGAAGAGTGAAACAATACTCAGAAGTGCCTTAATGTCCACTTTTTACCTTCAAATTGAAAAAGAATTATAATCGCTTCTAATGAATATTTACGGTCGGGACTGTTCCACCAGGATCCAAAGTAATAAAAAACAATCTGAAGGATGAGAAACCATGTGTATAAAAATTCTTAAAAGTAACTATGACTATAACCTGAAATCACTACCTTAAAAGCCTTAATAAAGCACGTTATTAATGACATCAAAACTATTATTTTCAGTTGCCCTCTATAAAATTATAATTTCAGTTTCTAATTACTATAGCTATTAATATGAAGAAAAATCAATTTTTAAGCGCAATTGCCCTTGTGGTGATTGTTCTAATTTCAATAGCAGGATGTTCATCTGCTAAACAGCGTGAATCGAAAGAGAATGTTACAGATTCCCGCGGAAATCTAGAACCATGGGAAAAAGGAGCTGCCGAAACCGGCAAATATCGTAATGTGTTTTTAGAGGCCGGTTATTCGCAGGAAGCCATTGACGCAAAACTGGAAAAGGCTTATTACGATCTTTTTGAAGGACCGGACCGGGTCTATTTCGAAGTTAATGATTCTATGGCTTATGTTTCCGATATCAAAAATAAAGATGCCAGGACAGAAGGGCTTTCATACGGAATGATGGTGGCCGTTCAGCTGGATAAAAAGGATGTTTTTGATAAACTCTGGCGTTGGACGAAAGAAAATATGCAGCACCAGGGTGGCCCGCGTGATGCCTATTTTGCCTGGAGCGTAGATCCCAAAACCGGAAAGCATAATGCAGAAGGTTCAGCTTCAGACGGGGAGCTGTATTTTGTTACCGATCTTTTGTTTGCCTCAAACCGTTGGGGGAATCATACCGGTATCGATTACTATGCAGAAGCAAGAAGAATTCTGGATGCGATGTATAGTAAAGACGGTACTATGGGTATTAAAAATGTGATTAATACAGAGCATAAAATGATAAATTTCGTACCAGACGAAAGTGGTTACGACTGGACAGACCCATCTTACCATTTGCCTGCATTTTACGAAGTATGGGCAGATTATGCCAATGATGGGCGGGAAGAATTGTACAGGGAATATGCCGATACTGCCCGCGCTTTTCTTCATCGCGCTACTCATCCCGTCACGGCTTTAACACCAGATTACTCCGAATTTAGCGGTGAGCCGCATAGCAGGGGTAAAATGGGTGATGCCTTCAGGTATGACTCCTGGCGGGTTCCTATGAATGTTGCGATGGACTATAGCTGGTATGCAAAAGACAAGGAGTGGCAGCAGGATTACGCCAAACGTTTTCAGAATTTCCTATATGAGCAGGGAATGGATACTTACGTAGATCAATATAACATAGATGGAACAACTCCGGACTGGATTCTGCCTGCGGGAGGTTACCAGAAGCTAAGACATTCGCTGGGATTAGTCTCTACCGCGGCTACTACAGCTATTATGAGTCCCCAGGAGAAAAGTCGGGAATTTGTGGATGCAATCTGGAATGCCAAACTGGAACCTTATCCAGACGAATATTTTGATCCTTATTTCGACGGACTAATGTATCTTTTCAGTTTGATGCACCTAAGCGGAAATTATCAAATTATTACTCCGGAAATGAATTAAGAAGCAGGTACAGTGTGAATACAAAATCATCAGGAGGAGCAAATTAGCGTTTGCTCCTGTATTTTTTTCTGAAATTTTTAAAATTGAGCTGAATTTTAGCCATTTGCCATTATTTAGGTCGATAATTGCCAAATTTGAAGGCTGTCCTTCTACCTATTTTCTTTGGAAGAAGAGGTTATAATGTAAACAGTAAAAAAAGTAGCTGATTTTAATCTTTTTTCTGAATTTAAGCCGAAATAATCGACATTTTTTGGTCTTTCTGAGGAATAAAGATCGAAAATTGGCAAATTCCGGGCTTGACTTTTTTCTTTTCTTCAGAAAAAGAGGTTCTAAATAACATATCCGTAGTAAACTGCTTCGGGGCAAGCCCACGAAGCATTAAGAAGAAATGATTTTCGATTTCGAGGCAAGCCTCGGAGCATTAAAATCTCGATTATCGAGTAAAAATTAAAAAGGCTCGTAGACTTTGGTTTCTGTGATTCTTATTCCTTAAATTTAAAATTCTAAAAATGTATAATGCTTCAGGATACTCATCAAAGAATTCACGATTACCTCAGGATTTCCCTTACAGACAGCTGCAACTTCAGGTGCCAGTACTGTATGCCAGATGAAAATATCCAGTGTTTGCCCAATAAACACCTTATGCAGGTGGAAGAAATTGTGGAGATCGCAAAGACTTTTGTAGGCCTTGGTGTTAATAAAATAAGGCTTACGGGAGGCGAACCTATGGTGCGTAAAGAGTTTCCGCAAATTCTTCAGAAGCTTTCCGAATTACCTGTAGAGATAAGCCTTACCACCAATGCGGTGCTCGCCCATAAATATATAGACCAGTTAAAGGCAGCGGAAGTAAGGTCTTTAAACGTAAGCCTGGATACCCTGGATGCCGAAACTTTTAAAAGGATCACGAAACGAAACCAGTTTCAGCTTGTCTGGGATAATATCTTATTGCTTTTAAACGAAGGCTTTCGGGTTAAAATCAATGCCGTGGCAATAGAAGGAGTCATAGAAAAAGAGATCCTTGATTTTGTAGCGATTACTAAAGATTTGCCGTTACACGTTCGAATGATTGAGTTTATGCCTTTTGAAGGTAATCACTGGAACAGCAAAAAAGTCATTACGGCCACGCAAATGCTTAAGTGGGTGGAGGAAGAATACGATATGGTGAAACTGAAAGATAGACCTCATGCAACCGCCAAAAAGTATAAAGCCATAGGGCATGAAGGTACGTTTGCTTTTATTACCACAATGACGGAACATTTTTGCGGAGACTGTAACCGGATGCGTTTAACGGCGGACGGGAAAATGAAAAACTGCCTCTTTGGAAGTGAAGAAATGGATGTTCTGGGAACTCTTAGAAAAGGAGAGGATATTGTTCCGCTGATTAGAACTTCGGTGCGAAGAAAACACTCCGTAATGGGCGGACAGTTTGCGAAATCCTATAAAGATGCTGAAGCTTCTACCATTAAGAACCGTAGTATGATTAAAATAGGCGGATGATTTCAGTAAATGAAGCCAGGAAAATTCTTTCAGAGAATTGTACAAGAGGAAAAATTGAGGCGGTACCGCTTGGCCAAAGCTTTGACTCTATAGTAGCTGAAGATATATATTCTCCCATAGATGTCCCTTCTTTCGATAATTCGGCTATGGACGGTTATGCAATAAAGTTTGATAAACTTCAGCGTTGGAAGGTGAATACCGTTATCCAGGCAGGAAATACTTCAGCATATAAAATAGAAAGGGGAGAGGCCGCACGTATTTTTACCGGCGCAAAAATCCCGGAAGGTACAGACACTGTTATTCCGCAGGAATTAATAGCCAAAGATGAAGTTTCAGGAGAAATTAGTTATCAGGAGGATAAAATAAGTACCAGAAGCAACGTACGCTTAAAAGGCTCGCAATGTAAACGTGGCGATTTAATTCTGAAAAGAGGAACGGTAATTTCACCCGGCATCATTGGGCTGCTGGCTTCTGTTGGCCTGGCTGAGGTTAAAATTTTTAAATCACCTTCTGTGGCTTATATCATTACCGGAGACGAATTAGTAGAACCGGGAACTCCCCTTAAACCTGGTGAGATTTATAATTCCAACGGCCCCATGCTCGAAGCTTTGCTGAAAAAGTCCGGAGTAACAGAAATTTTTCCCAGAAAAGCATCAGATAAAAAGGAGGAGCTTCAGAAAATAATTGATGAAGCCCTGGAGCAACAGGATGTGCTTATTTTAAGCGGAGGTATTTCTGTTGGCGATTATGATTTTGTAAAGGAATGCCTGGAAAATGCCGGAGTGAGGGAAATATTTTATAAAATAAAACAACGGCCGGGAAAACCAATGTTTGCTGGTAAAAAGGGCGAAAAATGGATTTTTGCACTTCCGGGGAATCCTGCTTCGGTTTTATGTTGTTTTAATCAATATGTAAAACCCTCTCTCTATTACTTCATAGGTCGGGATAATGTCTGGGATGCTGATAGCGAGCTGATTTTAGCCGAAGTTCACAAGAAAAAGCCGGGTCTGACTTTTTTCGTAAAAGCCAAAACAAATGGAGCCGAAGTAGAAGTTCTGGGCGCACAACAGTCCTTCAATCTGCAGGCGTTTAGCACTGCAAATTGCCTTGTTGAGTTAGAAGAAGATAAAGAAGAGGTTACAGCGGGAACTCCGGTAAAGGTCTATAATTTATAAAACGAAGTTCTGTTTCCTGCAGGTCGATATTTGTCAAAATTTGCAACTCTCTAAGATATCTTCCTTACTGTTTTTGCAGGATTTTGGCTGCCCAGTCCTTAGAAGATGGGTTTGAACCATCAGGAAAACCGGGGAGCTTCAAATTTCCCTTTCGGTCAGATTTAAGTACTGTTGCCTCCAACCATTCCCCGTTCCGGGGATTAAACCATGTAAAAGTATAAGAGGTATTCTTCTTTAGTCCGCTAATTTCTGGCAGTACTGCTTTATTTTCGAAGTACAGCAAGGAGAAATCTTTTTCCGGAGTCACTATCATAAGTGTCCAACCGTCCAAACCGCGCAACTTGCTGGTTTCTGATTTATGCGGATGGAGGTGTTGATGGCCGGGCTTCAATTGCTGATATCGATCGCCTTCAGAAAGCATAAACGATCTAAGGTGCTGCATTTGATTTCCGGATTCATACTTCAGTGCATCCCAAATTTGAGGGCGGGCTCCGGCGGGCTCTCCGGTAGTGGTAATATCATAAGCCGCTGTCCCATGAACGTGGCCTGCCAGGCCTCCAGAAAGTACAGATCCGTACATTTGTGCCCGTGCAAAATAATTGTCCCTATCGGAATTGGCTATTGGAGTTTCCCCACCAGGTTTGTTGATTTCATGATCCCAGCCTGTGTAATAAGGCTCAAAATTAATGGCAGGATACGGAGGTTCTAAATGAAATAAAGTGTCCATAGCCCCATAAAATCCGTGGTCCCTCGGTTTGTTCCCTACGCTGTGCATATCCAGCCAGGGCACTTCCTCCCCGTGGCCAAAGGTTGTATAAGTGGAGCGGTCTATTAGGCTTGTATGCAGCTGCCCGAAAGGTGGCGGCCCATAGGTATTTAAGTGGTAGGTGAGAGCCTCGTTAAATTGCTCTGCTGTAAGGCTGAAATCTTCCGGAATCCAGTCAAGGTGAATTCCGCTGAACAAAAAGTTTTGCGCTCCGTAACGGGAAATCAGGTACTGCACATAGCGGGCAAAGGATTCATTAAAATTGAAGTAAGCATTCCATGAAGGTCCTGCATCCCGCCGAATGGTTTCCAGCAAAGGTACAAATCCTTCTTTCGACATATACTGCATTTTCTTGTCGAGACTCTGAAAATATTCCGGATTGATATTGTTGAAATTTGAGACTCCTTTATATTCAGCAGACATGGAAAAGGGCAAGTTCCCATATTCATCCCGCATATTTTTTGCGGTAAAAGTTCCCCAGTAACTTTCGCCGCCCGAAGCGTCTATTCCTTCATCACTGGCAACATCATAGCCAAACTTTTCCCAGGCATTACGCACAAAAATCCCGTTTTCATCTGCATAAGTGCTGGGGTTATTATCGGCTTCCCAGTTTGGAAAGGCTGCAATCATACTAACGGAATTAAAGCCCTGGTTCCGGCGGTAATTTAGCGCGTCTTCAAAACCAATTCCCGGTCCCGGACTATATTCGTCTGATGTGGAGGCACTGCGAAACGGCAGCCGCCAGGTGCTACCGGCAAGCCAGGTATCGCCAACCATGAAATACGGAGTGCCATCTGCATATTGCAGGGCGTGTCCGTTTGGTGTGGCCCGTACAAAACCCCGTCGGTTAGGATTTTCCTGCTTTTCCTGTTCTGTCCATTTTACAGCTGTAAATTTACCGGACTTCTGGTTTAATCCAGAATCTTCAGAAGTAGATCCGCTGGTCCATTCCCATTCACCCGGCGCTGTTGCCACCAGCCTTACCCTAAAAATATTGTCACCATCCCAAAATCCGTAGATCCGTTTTGAAAAACCGGGACCTTTTAAATCAACCCATACCTTAACATCTGTGTAAAAATTATCATAAGTGTTTTCAGCTTCAAAAATTAATTCCTGCATCTCCCATACGTGAATTTCTTCAGGGGAGGAAGTTTGGAAAGCAGCTGCCTTGTTGGTGTTTATAAAAAGAAACCACAGGCAAAAGAATTGAAATAAGTAGGGTCTAATGTTCATCAATATAAGATTACCGGTTTAGCTATAAATATATTGTTTAATCGAAGTTAAAGAAAATAATAGAGCAGGAAATAAGTGGCAGCTTTTTCTGTTCGTTTTCAATATTTAATATTCCTGATCCTTAAATGTGTAAATAAAGATTTAGTTTTAGGTCTATTTTAAATAAATACACAGATGTTCAGGAAAAAAAGCTTAGCTGTTTTTATTGCATTGTTTCTTATTTCAGGTTTTTGCAGCGCCCAGTTTATTGATGATTTTGAAAAAGAGGAGTTGGAAGACTGGCTTTATTTTACGGGAGATGGAAATGCGGAAATGAATTTTGTACAGGAAAAGGAGGGTTTTGCCACGATTTATATAGATGCCACCAACGATCAACATAATGTCTGGTATGCCATTACCAAACGAAATGTTGCTCCTTATCTAAACCTGAAGAAGTTAAAAGGACCAGATTCTGAATTGCGGGTGGAAGCAAGGGTACGGATCAAAAATCCGCCTAAGCGGGTGAATATCATGGTCAACACCCAGAGAACAACCGAATTTCATCATGATTTAATGGAGTTTGAATTGCAAGACCAGGACTGGCATGTAATAAGTATGACCACAAAAGACCTTGATGCTGTCCCGGGGGATTCTTTGTTTGTTCAGTTTAATGTCACAGATTTTGGTCCGGATAAATACGAGGTGGATGTCGATTATATAAAGGCAGACATCATCAACACCAAAAAAGCCGAACCCGATAAAGGAATTCAGATACCTTACCATCCGGCGATTCCGGAACTCAGCAGCTTTTCGAATAAAGCAGAGGTAGCGCATGATGCCTTGATCAATCAGGAATATCCCGAACTTAATCTGAATGACTGGCATGTTCGGGAGAAAGAAGGTGTTTCCCGGGTTTTAACGGTAAATGGAAATCAATGGGCAATTTTGCGTTGGGATCTGGAAAATTTCAAAGATTCTGAAGCCAAAGGAGCCGGTCTTCTCGAGATCACCACCCAGTCGGTCGCCACGGGAGGAAATTATGTAGAAGTTTATGAAGATCAACTTGCAGAGGAATTTCCGCGGGTAAGGGTAATTGAGATTTTTGGCGGACAGGAGGCCTGGGAGCAGGAAGAGGTTACCTATATTAGTTTTATGCAGGGGAAGCGGTATCAGGAAGTTTTTAATACACAAATGATATATGATTTTAAAGTAGATAAAATCCCCGGAGGCAAAAATTTTATTACCATTTCCCAACCCGTCATGCAGCGTCTGCTTAATGGTACCACAAAAGGATTGCTCATAAAGCCACTTGGAGCAATTGATGCGTCTTTTTATGCTTCTGAAAATACTGGACAGACAGGGAAAATGAAACCGAAGTTGTATTTTAATACTGTAGAAGAATAAGGAATCAGCAAAAAAGTTTTATTCAGTGTTCAACCTGAATTTTTTATACTTCTTGTTTTGTGATGCTGTTCCCTTTGGAAGAAAAAGATTTTCGATAAAGCTGAAGCAGAAGGTCGATAATTGACAAATTCGGCACCTGATCTTTCGGATTGCACTCCGAAGGGACCATTTATTTTACGACAGCCGTGGTATATCATTAAAAATGGAAAAGTTATTTTTACTTAAGAATGAAAAGCAAAGCATAAAAAAATCAGGATATAAATGTATACATTTAGAGTTATTAGCGAATTAACTAACTTATAATGGATCATTCACTCACTAATTTTGCAAAAACAATTGTTTGGGCATTTCTGTTTATCTTTTCTACATCGGGAATGGCACAGGATGGTACAATTTATCCACTCGATAACCCTGAAGAACCGAATGCCATTCCTTTGGAAACTGGTGGTGTTGAAAATCAGCCTGCCGGGGAAACCTGGTTCCGCCAGTGGGGAGATCCCATGGCACGAAATATCACTGAAGCTACACTTACTCCATTCCTGCCCGATCCGGACAAGGCGACTGGTACCACAATTATTGTGGCACCCGGCGGTGGTTTTAGATGGCTTTCTATGGGTAACGAAGGCTGGGAAGTTGCAGAAGCGCTCGCAGAAAAAGGAATTGCAGCGTTTGTACTTAAATACCGGCTACACCCAACTCCCAAGTCGCTTGACGACTTTAGAACCTCGATGAATCCTCCTGCCACGCCTCCGGCTGGTTCTTCAGATGATAAGGAAGCCAGAAGACCAGAACGTCCACGTTCAAGTTTGTCTAATCAGCTTGAAGATGCCGAGGCTGCTTATGCTATGATTGTTGAACGTGCTGAAGAGTGGGGTGTTGATCCTAACAATATAGGTATGATTGGCTTCTCGGCCGGTGCGGGTCTTACCATGCATTCAACGCTGAATTCCAGGACCATGAAATTGGCTTTTATCGGTCCAATTTATGGTGGCATGAACGCTGTAGAAGTGCCAGAGAACGCTCCTCCAATGTTTAATGTTATTGCCTCTGATGATTTTCTGTTTAACGGAGAGTTTGGTTTAATAGAATCCTGGTATAAAGCTAATGTGCCTGTTGAGTTTCATCTATACCAGAACGGCGGACATGGTTTTGGCCTTGGAAATCCAGACCGTACCAGTAATCGCTGGTTCGACGCTTTTATTTATTGGCTGGAAGTAAACAATTTCCTTCCAAAACCTGAATAATAAAATCCTGGATCCTCTGCTAATAGAAAGCAGGATATTCAGTAAAGAATCATACAAAGAGCAATCCTATGAAATTTATTTTCCTGCAGGTCGATAATTGTCAAATCTGGAGGCTGATCTGGGAAGAATTTCATAGTGATATAAAATGCAGAAGAAATAGAAATTCGGAAAATGAGTACCGCAAAATTAATTTTTCCAAATCAATTATTTGAATCAAATCCACTCTTTTCCATAGAAGGGGATTTTTATTTGATAGAAGAAAGTCTATTCTTCAATCAATTTAAATTCCACAAACAAAAAATTGCCTTTCATAGAGCAACTATGAAATTTTATCAGGATTTTTTGCTCAAAAATGGCTTTTCAGTAAAGTATTTTGAATCTCAGCAACAGGAAGCAGATATTAGGCAGCTAATTGTGCATTTAAATGGTCTTGAAGTTAAATCCATAGCCGTTGTCGATCCTGTTGACGATTGGTTAACCAGAAGATTGAAGACAAGTTGCGAAAAACTGAAAATTGAGCTTAGTATTTTAGAATCCCCGATGTTTCTGAATACCAACGAAGACCTGGAAGTTTTTTTTAAACCTGAAAAAAAGAAGTTTTTTCAAACTGAATTTTATAAACAGGAAAGAATAAAGAGAAGGATATTAATAGATAAAACCGGAGGTCCCGAAGGTGGTAAATGGTCTTTTGATGAAGAGAATCGCAAAAAGTATCCAAAAACAAAGCCGGTAATCAAAACCACATTTCCGCTTCCAAATCAATATATTCGGGAAGCACGCGCTTATACCAATCAGCACTTTTCTGAAAACCCTGGATTTCTTAGCGAAGAGGTAAATTATCCCATGAACTATTCAGAAAGTGAGGAATGGCTAATCCAGTTTCTGGACTATCGAATGGCAGAGTTTGGGGATTATGAAGATGCCATTGTGCATAAAGAAATGCTGCTAAATCACAGTTTACTCACACCCATGCTAAATATTGGTTTACTTACCCCAGCGCAAGTTATTGAGCAGACCCTAGATTTTAACTCATACAATGCTATTCCAATAAATTCCCTGGAAGGATTTATCAGGCAAATTGTTGGATGGCGGGAATTTATCAGAGGGGTTTACGTGACAAAGGGTAGGGAAGAACGAACCAGGAATTATTGGGGCTTTACCAGAAAAATTCCGAAAAGCTTTTACGATGGCTCCACAGGAATTGTTCCCGTAGATGAGACCATCAAAAAGGTGCTGAAAACAGGCTACTGCCACCATATAGAGCGATTGATGGTGCTGGGCAACCTTATGTTGCTTTGCGAATTTCATCCCGACGAGGTTTACCGGTGGTTTATGGAGTTGTTTATAGATGCGTATGATTGGGTGATGGTGCCCAACGTTTATGGCATGAGCCAGTTTGCAGATGGAGGGATGATGTCTACTAAACCTTATATTAGCGGAAGCAATTATCTTATGAAAATGAGCGACTATCCCAAAGGCGACTGGCAGGAAGTCTGGGATGCTTTATTCTGGCGTTTTTTGGATACTCATCGTAATTTTTTTCTGAAAAATCCAAGGCTCAGAATGCTGATGGGAACCTTCGACAAATGGGACAATAACAAACAAATCTCCATACATCGAAAAGCAGATGAATTTCTGGTTAGCCTGTAGTAAGTGGTACTTGAAAAGCAAGGTCGACAATTGCGAAATTTCGAACCTGTCTTTTTTCTCTTCGGAAGACGCTGTGTACTAGCACCCGCCATTTTTACAGGGATCATGACCCCAGTTCATTAAAGAATACCTCCACGGAGATTCTTTTTTATCTGAAGAAGGACCTTGTGCGGTATGCCGGCTAACATAACTGTTCACCTTCTTCATATGCTCATAATCTGATTTGGTTAATTCATCTTTATTTTTGTTTTTGATATCAATGATTTTCTTTCCCGATTTATGCCCGATGGATTCGCCGCTCCCGCTGTCCTGGCCTACAGATTTAGATTCTTCTGTTTTTAACCACTCTTCCAGCTCTTTGGGAGCCATATTCACATTATCGTAAAATTCATTTCTTATCGACTTTTGTTCTTCTTCTTTATCCATAGTTTTATGCTTTTCAGAGGAATTTAGAAAAAAAATCCTGAATATTCATAGTATTTGCATTTAGTAATTTAATACAGAAACCATCACGAAACGAGGATATCGAAAATTGCAATATTTGACATTTTACTTTTTTTATATATTTCGCTGACTCTTTTATCATAATTTTACTGGTTCTAAAGAAGCTGATTTTCAAGACCATTTATTACCTTCATTTAACTGAAACGTATAGCATCAATGGGAGATTTTTTCAATAAAGAAAACAAGAAGATTACCGGCCTTAGCCTGGCAATCATTCTTTTTACCTTAATTATTTTGAAGGTATTATTTTAGACTACTTCTGGATTTGCTATTTTTAGAGCATCTAATTCTTTTTTAATGTCCGCAGACGTGATTTTTTATTTAATCCTCTTATTACCGGTGGCCGCTTTTTTCTATGCTTCGGTGGGACATGGTGGCGCGAGCAGTTATTTGATGATTTTGGCGCTTGCCGGGTTTGCACCAGAGGAAATAAGGCCCACTGCACTTTTAATGAATATCATAATTTCATTTATTGCTTTTCTAAACCACCGCAAAACCTGCGAATTTCCACAGAAACTATTTCTACAACTGGTGATATTTTCGATGCCCGCAGCTTTTGTAGGGGGAATGGTGATGGTAGACACAGCACTTTATATGAAAATCCTGGGGGTACTCTTGTTATTTCCCGTTTTTCGGTTTCTCGGGGTTTTTCCTCAAAGCGAATCCAGAACTGTAGCAAACAATTTTTGGTTGCCGCCACTTATTGGAATTTTAATCGGTTTCTTTTCCGGGTTAATAGGAATTGGCGGTGGAATTATTCTTTCTCCGCTCGTACTCATGCTGGGCTGGACAAACATCAGGCAAACAGCAGCTCTAAGCGCTTTATTCATATTTGTGAATTCTGTGGCGGGATATATTGGCACTCTTGGTTTCAGTTTTTCTTTTGATAAATCACTCTGGATCTTTATTCCGCCTACAGTGGTAGCGGGGATGCTGGGCAGCTATTACGGTTCTCACCGCTTTAATGTACAATTAGTTAAAAATCTGCTCACTTTTGTCCTGGCGGGAGCAGCAATTAAACTGATACTTTCTTGAACCCTAAAGTAAAAATAGAAGCTTTCGTACTTGCCGGGGGAAAAAGCAGCCGTATGGGATGCGATAAAGGATTGATGCTGATGGAGGGGAAGCCTATGATATCTTATGTGCTAAAAACTTTAAAAAAAGCAGGTTTACCTGTAAAAATTATTGCCAATAATCCGGAGTATAATCAATTTGGAGTTTCAGTATTTCCAGATGTGGTAAAGGAAAAAGGCCCAATGGGCGGTCTCCTTTCGGCCTTTCAAAACACTTCAGCAGATGTTGTTTTCCTGGTAAGTTGCGACATGCCTTTTCTAACTGAAGTAGGAGTGAAAAATCTTACTTCGGAAGTAGATATTGAGGAAATCATTGCGCCCCTGGTAGGGCAAGGGATTAATCCATTGTTTGCCCTTTATCCTGTAAAACTAAAGAAAAAAGTGGAGGATGCTATTGCTTCTGAAGAATTGAAAATGACAGATTTCATTTTAAAAAACAAGCATACTTTAGTATCTTCCGGTTTTAGCAAAACGACTGAATATTTCCGTAATATCAACACGCAGGAAGAATTTAGAGAAGCAGAGAAACGATGGAACAACTTAATATAAAAGCCTTTGGAATGCTAGCAGAAAAGCTTGAGGCGTCAGAATTTCAGTTTCCTTACTACCAGAATACCAAAGAGCTTCTGGATAGATTAAAAGCAAAATATCCTCAACTGGAATCCCAGAACTTTTCACTAGCGGTAAATCAGCAGATAGTGCAGGAAAATACCGCACTTAACGGAAATGAGGAAATTGCATTGTTACCACCATTTTCAGGAGGATGAGCAGGTTCGACAGACAGACAATATTACCTGATTTTGGAATCCAGGGGCAGGAAAAATTGTCCGGAGCAAAAGTGCTCGTAGTTGGAGCAGGAGGACTTGGTTGTCCGGCTTTGCTACATATTGCCGCGGCCGGTGTAGGAACGATAGGGATTGCAGATGGAGATACCATAAGCGAATCCAATCTTAACCGACAAACCCTGTACGGACAAGCCGACGTTGGGAAACCTAAAGCTCAAACAGCAGCTTCTGTTTTACAACAAAAATATCCTGATGTTGCTTTTAGAATTATTCCACAATTTCTTACTCCCGAAAATGCCCTGGAGGTGATTTCAGAATATGACTTGGTTTTGGACGGGACAGACAATTTTGGGACACGATACATGATAAACGATGCCTGCTTTTTACTAGGTAAACCATTAATAATGGGTGCGATTTATCAATATGAAGGTCAGCTTGCGGTTTTCAATTATGGAGAGGATCCTATAAACTATCGGGATGTATATCCACATCCGCCTTCATCAAATGAAATTCCCAATTGCAGTGAAACGGGAGTACTCGGAGTGCTTCCGGGGCTTATTGGAACTTTACAGGCCACTGAAGCTATTAAATTACTATCGGGAGTGGGGACGGTGCTTTCCAATAAGATATTGTTTTACAACCTGAAAACCACTTCTTTCTTTGAAATCAAGGCAGAAGCAAATCCGGAGGGCCGTAAAAAGATTCCGGTGAGTAAAGAAGCTTTTAAAGCGGCTAATTATGAAATTAACTGTGGTGTAGCGGAAAGCATCAGCTGGGAAAAGGCTTTCGACTGGACACGAAATTTGAAAAATTCTGTGTTAATAGATATTCGGGAATTAAATGAAGAACCGGGAGTAGAGAATTCAGAAATAGAAAAAATCCCAATGTCTGTTCTGGTAAAGGATCAGACGCAGATAGAGACTTTTGAAAATATTCTGTTGTTCTGTAAATCGGGTGCAAGAAGCCAAAAAATGGCTGAAGAGCTGAAAATTAAATTTCCGGAGAAAAAGATTTTTTCTGTAGAAGGAGGGATATTGCATCCTTCTTCACCCTTAAAAAAAGAAAACCATGGCGCGTAAACCGAAAAACATATTTGTAGAAGGACCCATCTCCAGTGAGAAAATAGCGACCTCTATTCAGAATCACAATAAGAAAACCAATATTGGCGGACATTCAATTTTCCTTGGTCAGGTGAGGGCAGACGAGATAGACGGTAGCTCTGTAAGGGCGATAGAATACACCTGTTACGAAGAAATGGCGCTGCAAAAAGCTTTTGAAATAAGGGAAGCTATTTTTGAGAAGTTCGATCTTACCTGTATGCATATTTACCACAGCCTGGGAGAAGTGAAAACAGGAGAGATCTGCCTGTTTGTTTTCACCTCGTCAAAACATCGCAGGCCGGCAATGGATGCGTGTGATGAGCTGGTAGAGCGCATTAAAAAAGAACTGCCGGTATGGGGAAAAGAGATTTTGGAGAGCAGTGAAGAATCCTGGAAAGTAAACAAATAGAAGCAAGAAAGGCAATGGTTAATATTACGCATAAAACAAATACGCTTAGAAAAGCTATCGCGCAGGCGGTCGTGCGGGTGAGTAGCCCCGAAACAATTCAAGCCATAGAACAGAAAAAAGTTCCTAAAGGAGATGTTTTTGAAATGGCAAAAACTGCCGGACTCTTTGCTGCAAAGCGCACCAGCGATATGATTCCAGATTGCCATCCCTTGCCTATTGAGTACACAGGGATAACTTACGAAATTGAAGAGCTTATGGTTAAAATTAAAGTGGAAATCCACACTATTTATAAAACCGGGGTAGAGGTAGAGGCCATGCACGCCGCTTCTGTGGTTGCAATTACCATGTACGATATGCTTAAGCCGATAGATAAAGGAATTAGTATTGAAAATATTAAGCTTCTCGAAAAAAAGGGAGGCAAAACCGACTATAGAAAAGTAGTAGAAGAAAATAAAATTTCGGCGAGTGTTATCGTATGTTCAGACTCCATTTCTGCCGGGAAAAAAGAAGACCGTGCCGGAAAGGCAATTATCGAAAAATTGAAAACCTATCAGGTAGAAATTGAAGATTACGTTATCATTCCCGATGAGAAGGACGGAATTCAGAAGCTGGTAAAGCAGAAATGTAAGGAAAAAGTAAGCCTGGTTATTCTTACCGGGGGCACAGGTCTTTCTCCACGTGATGTCACGCCCGAAGCTATCAAACCGCTATTGGAGCGGCCGGTGCCGGGAATAGAAGAAGCTATTAGAGCTTACGGTCAGGACAGAACGCCGTATTCCATGTTATCGCGCTCTGTATCCGGGTTAATCGGGAATACGCTGGTGCTTGCCCTGCCCGGTTCTACAAAAGGAGCAGAGGAGTCTATGGACGCTGTGTTTCCTGCTATTATGCATATCTTCAGGGTAATTGCCGCCTTTAAACATGATTAAACTCAACATAAGAAGTTGCTCTGAAAATAAAAGTGTTCTTTTCGGAATCAATTCTGAAATAGCGTAATGTGATCAGGATCATTTTTTAGAGCCTGCTTCTGCAATATTTTTGATTTATAAATCTACTTTACAGAAATCATTCAAAACAAGTAATTTTAAAAAAGGGATAAGTCTTTATATCCACTTAGCGTTCGATTTGTTACTTCAGAAAAGCAAACCGGAAACCAGGCTTTTTTCCATGACCGTTTAATATAAAAGTGATCCGCTGAAGAATTCTACTGGAAATCAGTTATTAATAATTAATAGCTATAGTTTAAAACTGCCATCATAAACATGTTTTATGGATAGATTAAATAAGAATATTAAGCAGTAGCTGCTTTCTCTCCACAATCTTTTAATTTGGTCTGGAAAACAAGATCAATTTTAATAATAAAGAGAGGTCGTCAAAAAGTACATTTTCAGTACATCTGAAGCATGGAGGCTAAGGACGATAATTGCCATTTTATGGAGGCCTCTTAAATAATCTATATGTATATGAATTTTTATGACAGTATCCGTTCAGGAAACAAAGAGGAGGTAAAAGCCATGATTGCCGAAAATCCGGCTCTATTGGAAGAAAAAGACTCTAAAGGATTTTCACCTCTTGTCTTAGCCAGCTATAACGAGCAGCATGAAATCACAGAACTTCTTTTAGATTCGGGAGCAGATGTGAACGCACTTGATGCTGCCGGAAATACTGCGTTAATGGGAGTTTGCTTTAAAGGGCACACTCAAATCGCTAATCTTCTTATTCAGAAAGGAGCAGACGTTAATATCCAGAATTCCAATGGAGCTACTGCCTTGATTTTTGCTGCTACTTTTGGCCAGGAGAAAATGGCAGAGTTGCTTTTGCAAAATGGCGCAGATAAATCTTTGAAGGACAGCCACGGAAAAACTGCATACAATCATGCAAAAATGCAAAATCTTACATCGTTAGCAGTAAAACTGGAGTAATAAACCTTTAAAATCTTATTCAACCGGAAAGTCAAAGTAGGTGTCTGGATAGGGTTCATTCCTTAAAGTATAATGCCACCATTCTTCAGCATATGGTCTGAAGCCATTTTTTATCATCAGGTGTTTAAGCATCAGGCGATTTTCTTTTTGCTCTTTAGAAATTTCTGTTGAATTATGGCTGGATATGCTTCCGAAGAAATCATAACGGCTACCCATGTCCAGCTCTTCCCCGGTTTCGGAATCAATAATGGTGAGATCTACAGTGCTACCGCGGGAATGACCGGACCTGGACGCGATATAACCAAGGACGAACAGGTTTCTCTTGTCTATTTCAGGGTAAAAGTTGTTTTTGTTAATGGTGTCTGCTTCATCTTTTGCCCATTCCACAAATTGATTCACTGCAGACTGCGGTCGGTAAGCATCGAAGATTTTTAGTCGGTATCCTTTATTTTGAAGCTCCTCCTGCACCTGGATTAACGCTTTTGCTGCAGGTTTTGTCAAAATTGCAACAGATTCCCGATAGGCATCTACTGGTTTGCCCATAAAATTATTAGCACCACAATAACGTATTTCGAGTGTAATATCCGGAACAACTTTGTGCACGTAAACAAAATTTTCCAGCAATTGATGTTCTTGTGCTTCAGAAAAATTAACATTCATCAGCAGGCTTAATGCGAGGAAAAGATGATTCAGCTGCCCGAAAAATGTTACATGCTTATCCATAAGGTATAAATAACTCCTTATCGTAAGCTTAACCTTTTTCCACCATTTGCGGCAGACTCAAATATTTTTTCTACAATTACAATATCCTTTAGCCCTTCTTCCCCTGGAACCATCACAGGTTTATCATTAATAATTGCCAAAGAGTCGTCATCCATCTGTACCGCCTGTTGGTTTTTACCAAAAGGTTCTAAAACGGTACCATCACTCGCTTTGCCTTTTACGCCCGAGTAAGATTGGAATGGCTTAAGATAATAACCTCCTTTGCTGCAATTTATATCGAGAACATTCATGCTTTCACCAAAACTTGTACGGCACGCAGCGGTAGCTCCATTAGGAAATTCAAGGTCGAAAATTGTCGTTTCGTCTACTTCATTAAACATTTGAGGCCGGTTGGTGGTATGTGTGGCACTAACAGCAATGGGTTCCATTCCCGAAGCATATCTTGCACCGTTTAAAGAATACACACCCATGTCGTACATAGCGCCGCCACCCATAGCTTTATCCAGTTTCCACGGAGATATATTATCACTGTAAAAACCCGCTTCGGCCTTTAGATTCTCAATTTCACCAAAAGGTTTGGTTTTTGCCCATTTCATAATAGTTTGGGTATTTACCTCGTGCTGCATTCTATAACCTATGGAAAGTTTCACATTGTTTTTCTTACATGCATCTATAATCTGTCTGCATTCTTCCGCGGTTTTGGCCATTGGTTTTTCACACCATACATGTTTTCCTGCATTGGCAGCTTTGATAGCATATTCCGCATGCATACTGTTTGGAAGCACGACATAAACAACGTCAATATCATCATTATTTGCGATACTGTCCATGTTTTCATAATTGTAAACATTTGCGTCTTTAATTCCGTACTTTTCCTGCCACTGCGGAATTTTCTCAGGGCTGCCGGTTACGATTCCCCGCAGTTCACAATAATCTGTCAACTGGAGTGCAGGTGCTAATAAATCTCTACTGTAGTAGCCCAATCCTACCAGTGCGACGCCCAGTTTTTTAGCTGGATTATCTGAAAAAAGGTATGGAAAAGGTAAAGTAGAGGCAGCCAGGAATAATCCTGATTTTTTGATAAAGTCGCGACGATTATTCATAAGCTTTGGATTTTATGTTAGTAAGTTAAAAAATTTTTGGGAAATCCTGCCGATTTAACGAATTCTTGGCAGTTCCTGAAGCTGCCTGAAAGTAATTTAGCACAGTTATTGAATTGAATTAGCTAAAATTAAGAGATTTGAAAAAAAATACGCTTAAAAGATTATGTTCCTCACTTTTACCAGGGTTCGTAATGAGTCTTCTGTTGGTATCCTGTACTGAAGATACTTCAGAAAGGGAATTTTCGAATCCGCCGGATTCTTTAGAATCTTCCTTAGATTCGCTTCCGGAGAGTAAAGAAATAAAAGAAGAAGAGCCGGAGATTAAACGTTTGCAGGTAGGATACAGCATTGATTCTTTGGCAACCGGGACAGATGTTGACAGTTTGTATTCCAGGTATAGTGAAAGTCAGAGAAAGACAATTTATGCCCTAAACAGGATCGAAGAATATCGGGTACAACCTAATATTCCAATAATTATTCCAGATACTATTTCTGAAGATATCAATCTTTATAGTCCTTTTCCGAAGGAATTGCAGATTTTAGATTCTATACCAAAAGCAGTGCTTATCGCTCAAAGGATTCAGGGTTTTGCACTTTATGAAGCCGGAAAGCTTGTAAAATGGGGGCCGGTAAGTTCCGGTAAGCAAACCACGCCCACTCCCAATGGCCTGCATTATGGAAACTACAAAGCAAAACGAAAAGTCAGTACTGTGAACAGTGACTGGATCCTGCCGTATTATTTCAATTTTATGAATTTTGAAGGGGTTGGGGTGCATCAGTATAATTTACCGGGCTTTCCTGCCAGCCACGCTTGTGTAAGGCTTTATATGGAAGATGCCAAATTTATCTATGACTGGGCTAGGATGTGGGAATTGGAAAATGATATCATTGTTCGTAATGGTACACCTTTTATGGTTTTTGGAGATTATGAATTTGATGCAGCTGTGCCATGGCTAAGTTTATCCAGAGATATGGAAACAAACGATCTCAATGAAGAGGAGTTGCAGACGCTTAAAAACTATGTTTCCGAATACAAACAAGATCCGCGCAATTTCCGAGAGGAAGAAGCCGGAGAGGAGGAGAATAAACTTGCTGAAAATTCTTCAACATGAAATTCCTATCTTAGAGAAATTACCAAATTTGAAATGTCATGAAAATTACTTCAGCACGATTCGTTTTTCTGCTATTTATTTTTGCTTTTACCGGCTTAAATGCACAGCAAACCTCGGTGATGGTAAGAGCTAAAGCAAAAGACGCCAAATTTATCGGCAGTTCTATTGGCGGAGCTAAAATCTACATTAAAAATGCTGAAACCGGAGAAATCCTGGCTGAAGGCCTTACGACAGGCAGTACAGGAAATACCGAAAAAATAATGAACAATCCCTGGAAGCGTAATGAGGATTTATCTGAAGAAGGTACAGCTGGTTTTTTGGCAAATATGGACTTGGAAGAACCGGTTTTTGTAACAGTAGAAGCACATGCACCAATTAATAAGAAGCAGGCAACTGTTGTTTCCAGTACGCAGCTTTGGTTAATTCCCGGTAAGGACATAACCGGTGACGGAATCGTTTTGGAGGTTCCCGGCTTTGTGGTAGATATTTTGTCTCCCCAAACGCACGAGAGAATTCCCGAAACTAATGAGGTGCAAATAACGGCTAATATCGTCCTGATGTGTGGATGCCCTGTTACCGAAGGTGGTATTTGGGATGCAAGTCAATACGAAGTAAAAGCATTAATAAGTAGCGATGGTGAGCAGGTGAAAGAGCTTAATATGAAGGTAGGGGAGAAGCCAAGTACTTTTTCGGTAAGCACAAATCTGGAAGCTGGATTGTACGGAATTACTGTGTACGCATTCGATCCTGTAACCGGAAATACGGGCGTCGATAAAACTAATATAATTATAAATTAAGCCCGGAATTTATCCGGAGTTATTAAGAAAAACAAGCATTGCCTTGGCTGGTAAGCTAGCTTTCTGCAGGTCGATAATTGTCATTTTAAGAACCTGTCTTTACTTCTTCTTCACTAAGCAGCCCCAGTTCTTCAATAGTTTTTAGTACTCCGTTGTCATTATTATCGAAGCTGGTGATAAATTTGCTGGCGCTAATTATATCAGAATGTGCATTTTTCATTGCATAGCTGTATTTCGCGTTTTCCATCATTTCCAGATCGTTCAGGTAATCCCCGAACACGAGCGTTTCTTCAGGAGAAATATTAAGCTCTTTTTGAACTCTTTTTATAGCATTTCCTTTATTGGCGCTGGCAGAGGTAATGTCCAGAAATATTCTCGCGGCAATTGCAACCTTATAATCTCCCTGAAACTTCTCAAAATGCGGGAAAGTATGATCTTCAACTCCTTTGGGGTCGCAAATGGTAACCTTCAGAATCGTATCTTCTACTTCATCCAGGTTTTCTACAAATTTTAAGCGCTTATAATATTGCTGAATTTCATTTATAAATTCTTCATCATCACATTCTACATAAGCTGAAGTTTTTCCGCAGAGAACAAGCTGTGCGCCTTCAATTTTACGCCCAATTTCAATAAACTTTTTAGCAGCATCGCGATCCAACTGATTAACGTAAATTTCTTCACCATTTCGAACTACGTGGGTTCCGTTTTCAGCAAAAAACAACATCCTTTCTTTAATTCTTTCAAATTTTGATTCAAGATTATAGAATTGTCGGCCACTTGCCACAGAAAAGATGATTCCTTTTTGTGTTAGGGCTTGTTCCATTTTCCAAAAATCAGGATGCAGCTCATGCTGGTCGTTTAGCAAAGTCCCATCCATGTCTGTTACAATCAGTTTTATCATATCAAAAATTAAAGACGCAAATATAACTAATGGAAGTCCACTGGTGTTAATTCTGGATCAAATTTATATGTAGTATTATAATTATTTACAATAGAACCTATAAAAGCGAAGAACGGAACTTGCTGATTTACTGAAGCTTTTACAAAAACCTAAAAATTTTATTTGTATTTAGTCTAAATAAGCTTTTATTTCTCGGTTCTTCATTCTACATTTGCTTCATTATTTAAAACAAGTCTAAATAAAAGTACTACTACAATCATGAATCAAAAAATCATTCTGTTGAGCGTTTTCCTGGCGATATTCCAGTTTAGTTTTGCACAATCTACGGGAAGCATAAAGGGAAATATCATCAATAACAGCGGCAATCCTGTTTCAGATGCCAATATAGATATAGAAGGAACCAGCATTGGGACACAATCTAACCGCAACGGAAGTTTTGAGCTTAGAGGAGTTCCTTCAGGAAATTTTACGCTTAGAATTTCTTATGTAGGCTATCAAACCAAAGAATTAGCGGTTTCTGTTCAGGCAAACCAAACCACTACCGTGTCTAATATTATCCTTAGCAGTAAAGAAGAGCAACTTGGGGAAGTAGTACTAAGGGCAAATGGAAATGTAAATGAATTTACCCGTACAAAAAGCGATTATGTCGCTAAACTTCCGCTAAGAGATATTGAGAATCCGCAGGTCTATAATACCATTACTGCAGAATTAATGCAGGAACAGGTAGTTACCAGCTTTGACGATGCAATTAAAAATGCTCCCGGAATTTCAAAACTTTGGGAATCTACCGGAAGGGGAAATGACGGTGCAGGTTACTTTGCCATAAGAGGTTTTGCGGTGCAGCCATCCCTTACAAACGGACTTCCCGGTATCACCAACGGAAGCCCCGATCCTGCTAATATCGAACGTATTGAAGTGGTAAAAGGCCCTTCAGGAACGCTTTACGGCAGCAGCCTTATTTCTTATGGCGGACTTATTAATATCGTCACAAAAATGCCATACAATTACTTTGGCGGAAATATTTCCTACACAATGGGCAGCTTCGGTCTAAACCGAATCACTGCAGATGTTAATACTCCGCTCGATGAAACCGGGGATGTCGCTTTACGTGTAAATACAGCATATCATACTCAGAACAGTTTTCAGGATGCCGGTTTTCAGAAATCACTTTTCGTGGCACCGTCCCTTAGCTATAAAGTAAACGACAGGCTCTCATTTTTAATTAACACGGAATTTTATCAAGGTGAAAGTACCAACCCAACGATGTTATTTGTGGATCGTGGCGCACCGCTAAGAGTGACAAATATTGAAGAACTGGGATATGATCCTGAACGTTCTTACACCAGTAACGACCTTACCCTTAAAAATCCAAATTTCAGCCTGCAGGGGCAGATGAATTATAAACTTTCCGATTCCTGGACTTCTCAAACAGCTGTCTCCAGAGGTTCAGCGAAAGCAAGGGGGCATTATTCTTATTTATATGAAACCACCCAATATGAGCAGGGACTGGAGGAAGTTCCCGGCGAAGTGACAAATCTCGATGAAGGAGTAGTATTTACACGTTATCTCAACGACCAGAATTCTACTACATTAACTACAGACCTTCAGCAAAATTTTATAGGAGATTTTAAAATTGGTGATTTCAGGAATCGTATGGTGGTCGGACTGGATTATTTTAATAGAAAAGTGATTGACAACGGCTCTGGTTATGTTGCCAACGGAAAAGTGTATATAGGTGGCGCCAGCCTTCAGAATGTTAACGAAAGCGTCTTCGGAATTTATGATCCTGAAGCTTACATTACAGATAATGACAGTGGAATTCTTTCTGCAGCGGCGACAAATGATCTTTTGGCAGGTGTAAACAGGAACAGCACGATCACCAAAGAAGATGTTTACAGCGCTTATATTTCTGATGTTTTTAATTTTACCCCACAGCTTTCGGCAATGGCAAGTTTAAGGATTGATCAGTTTGAGAATGAAAGCAACAGCCAGACAGCACTTTCGCCAAAATTTGGAGTAGTATATCAGCCGGTGTTAGACAAAGTGTCGATATTTGCCAATTATATGGATGGATTTAGTAATGTGGCGCCACAAGAAGTAGTGGACAGGGCAAGTGGAGAGAGCAGGACGATCGTTTTTGATCCTGAAACAGCCAGGCAATTTGAAGTTGGTACAAAGCTAAACTTATTAAATAACAGGGTGGCAGCAACTTTTAGTTACTACGACATAGAGGTTGGTAATATCGTTGCCATTTCTGCTGAAAATCCTTTCTCGACAGATTTGCAGGGTGGGCAGCAATACAGCCGCGGATTCGAAGCTAATATAACTGCTGCACCTTTTGATGGTCTAAATCTTATTGCCGGTTACAGCTATAACGACAGCGAAGTGACAGAATCTACTGCAAGTGACGATTTCCTCGGAAGAAGGCCGGAATCTGCAGGTCCTGAAAATCAGGCAAATTTCTGGGCAAGCTACAGGTTCCAGTATGGAAATCTTGATGGCTTCGGTTTCGGTTTTGGAGGAAATTATGCCAGTGAAAATATGATTTTCAACAGGAATCTGGGCGGAGTTTTCACCCTTCCTTCCTACACTGTTTTTAACGCTTCTTTATTCTACAGCGTAGAAAAATTTGCAATTAATCTGAAGCTTAATAACCTTACAGACGAAGAATATTACAACGGTTGGTCTACAATAAACCCGCAAACGCCAAGAAATTTTGCAGCCAGCCTTACCTATAAATTTTAGTTGAGTTAGTTAGTTAATTAGTTAAAGCCGTCCGGAGAAATCCGGACGGTTTTTTAAGTACACAACTGGACCACTGAATCACTTCAGAATAATCTTCAAAAGTTTAAATTTGGAGAATATAAATATCAGCATAAATACCGAAGCGGAAAAAACATACTACCTTCAGGAAATGGATTGGAAAAATCCATCTTTGGCTGGGACTCGCTTCCGGAATTATTGTTTTTATCGTTGCAATTACCGGGTGTATTTATGTTTTTCATGATGAACTTAAAGACCTCACGCAGCCCTGGAGAAAGGTAGCTGTTCAGGATAAAGAGTTTGTGGCGCCCTCTATCCTTCAGCAGAAGGTGGAACAACGTTATCCGGGTTCGGCGCCGGGAATGGTGGTCTACCCGGGAAGAGAAAGACCTGCCTTTGTGTATAGCCTTATTGAGGATGCCGGGTACAATATATATTTTAATCCGTATTCCGCAGAACTTATTCACAGTCAGAAAATTGAAGATGACTTTTTCGCCATTATAGAAAACCTGCATATGTACCTCCTTTTGCCTGAGAAAACTGGTAGGCAGGTGGTTGGGATTTCTACTATCGTTTTTATTGTAATGCTTATTAGCGGAATTATACTTTGGTGGCCGAAAAAAAGAAAGAATTTAAAAAACCGGCTGAAAATAAAGTTTGATGCTAAATGGCGACGGGTGAATTATGACTGGCACAACGTGACCGGGTTATATATTTCTCTGCTTGCATTGATAATTGCCATAACCGGACTTAGTTTTTCCTATGAGTGGATGCATGAAAGCTTCTACGTAATTGGCAATTTTGGAAAGGAATATCCTGAAGAAATTACACCGCCGGTAATAAATACCGGCCTGCCGGCAAATACTTCAATCCCTGCGATAGATGTTGCCATGGAGAAGACATTTGAACTCCTTCCCGGTGCCGGAATGCATTTTGTATGGGAACAAGATCCTAATTCTCCCATTATTACCGGTTCTTATCCCGAAACTTTGGATTATGACCACCAATCCAACTTCTATTTTCATCCTGAAACAGGTGAACTCCTAGAAAAGCATTTATACAATGATAAAAGTGTCGGTTTAAAGCTCCAGGAAATGAATTACGGACTGCATACCGGTCAATATTTTGGTATTACAGGTAAGATAATTGCCTTTTTTGGTAGTCTTTTTATCGCGGCACTCCCGGTGAGCGGTTTTATGATCTGGTGGGGTAGAAAAAATAAGAAAAAGAAGGTAAATTCAGCGGCTAGGAAAAAATATGTTCCTTCAGAAGGAGCTTTTTAACTTCCGGTTAAAAGGAAAAAAAGTAGAGGTCGAAAATTGGCAATTTTCGACCTCTACTTTTTTCAATAACAGGTTTAAAACAAAATAGCATCAACAATACCACCAACTACGGCCAGAAGAATTGCCAGCCAAAGTGAAGGCAGAAAACCTACTGTTTTAAAGTCTTTACTAAGCCGATCTGCCAATTCAATAATTATTGCATTAACAATTACCCTGATTATAAATCCTAATCCAAGGAAGTAGAATATTCCCAGAGTGGCAATATTTAAAACAGCAGTAAGCAGCCAACTTAGCAGGAAACTGAGTACTCCAATGATTAGTGCGACAATTAAAGCAGATTTGAAGCCTTTAAGCTCAACTTTGGACATCATTTTTGCCGCCAGTAAAAGTATTCCGGCATCTATTACAATATGTAGTAACCATTGTATCATATTTCTTTTTTTAGAATTTGTTGTTACGGTTTAAAGGTAAATAATCTATGCTAATCAAGCCTTTGTTTTAGAGTCGCAGGTTTACCATCTGTAAGTACTTCCCAAAGCGCCTTAAAATTTGCCAATTTTTCACGTCGCATAGATCTTGTGGAGGTTTCATAAGAGCGTTTATCTGCAACAAATCCTTTATAGTCCAGGCCTAAGTTCTTCGCAATAAAAATAGTTCTTGGAAGGTGGAATTCTTGCGTCACCACAATCGCACTGGTAATGTTAAAAAGCTTGTTTGCCCTGTACATACTATCGTATGTATCAAAACCTGCATGATCCTGTAAAATTCTGTTTTCAGGAATTCCGTGGCTGAGCAAATAATTTTTCATTGCACTTACTTCGTTGTAATCATCGGTTTTATGATCTCCGGAAACAAGAAATTGTTCTACTTTGTTTTTCTGAAAAAGTTCTATTGCAGTTTCCATTCGATCCTGGAGCACAGGAGAGAGTTTCCCATCAGAATGCACGCTGGCTCCCAAAACAATTACTGTAGTTGCAGGAGGTACTTTTCCTATGTCGCTGTAGATACGTGAAGCCGTATTTTGCTTGAGGAATGCATCAAGACCAAGAACAATTAAACTGGCGACTACCACAAGAATTACTAAAGTAAGGATGGATTTTTTTATCAGCCTCATTTAACCATGAAAATTAAAAACTGACTCGAATATAGTTAATAAAATTTGATGTATAGGTTTAATTTATCCTTATTGTAGGGTCATCCTTTTTTCATTCGCTAAATTAGCAATGTGATAAAAAAACCTGGTGAATATGGGAAATATTAAAGCGCTGGAGTGGCGTTACGCTACAAAAAAGTTTGATTCTGAAAAAATTCTTCCTTCTGAAAAAATTGATATTTTAAAGAAAGCTTTTAATCTTACAGCGACATCTTACGGTCTGCAGCCAATAAAAATGGTAGTTGTAGAAAACAAGAAAATTCAGGAGAAGCTGAAGGGTTATAGTATGAACCAGCAACAAGTAAGCACAGCTTCCCATATTCTGATTATTTGCATAGAAAAGGAAGTGGGTTCCGAATTTATTGAGGATTATTTTACCAGGGTTAAAAGCATCAGGAAAACCCCGGATGAGGTATTAACTCCTTTTAAAGAGTTTCTGGTAAACGATTTTAATTCAAAACCATACAATGAAATTACGCTGTGGTCGGTGAATCAGGCATATCTCGCTTTGGGAACATTGCTTACGGTTTGCGCAACTGAAGAAATTGATGCTTGTCCCATGGAGGGTTTTGAACCGGAAAAATATGATGAATATCTTAATCTGGGAGAACACAATTTAAAATCTGTACTCGTGCTTCCCGTGGGATACCGTGCAGAGGACGATCAATTCTCCAGCTTTAAGAAGGTAAGACGGCCTTTAGAGGACGTAATCATTGAGATTGGCTAATAACTTACATAGTCTGTGATCTCAAGCCCATAACCGACCATTCCCACACGTTTTTTCTGTTGGGAATTAGATAATAATTTCATTTTATGTATTGCCAAATCGTGTAGAATTTGTGCCCCAATACCAAAATCTTTATTGTCCATATTTACAGGAGGAGCTTTTATTTCGCCCTTCTTCTGAATGTCCTTTAATTCTCCCAACCTATTGAGCAGGTTCAGCGATTGATTGGCAGGGTTGATAAAAACAATTGCTCCGCGACCTTCCTCGTTAACAGCACGAAACATTGTATCCAGTTTTTTATCGGCATCATTGGTAAGGGTACCCAGAATATCGTTATTAACCAAAGTAGAATTCATGCGTACCAGAATTTCTTCGTTGGCACTCCAGGTGCCTTTGGTAAGAGCAATGTGTACCTGATTATTAGTGGTTTGCTTGTAAGCCCTTAACCTAAAAGTTCCAAACCTCGTTTCTATATCAAAATCTTCTTTTTTCTCAATTAAAGAATCGTGTTGCATTCTGTAAGCGACAAGATCTTCTATAGAAACTATTTTAAGATCAAACTTACGTGCAACTTCCATTAGCTGAGGTAAGCGGGCCATGCTCCCGTCCTCGTTCATAATTTCAACAATTACACCAGCCGGTGCGTACCCCGCCAGTCTGGCAAAGTCTATGGCAGCTTCAGTATGCCCGGTTCTTCTTAAAACGCCACCTTCCTTTGCTTTCAGCGGAAAAATATGTCCGGGGCGACTTAAATCGTAAGGTTTTACTTCAGGATCAATTAAAGCCTCGATGGTTTTAGCTCTGTCTGATGCCGATATTCCTGTAGTCACCCCTTTTCCTTTAAGGTCCACAGAAATGGTAAAAGCAGTTTCCATAGGATCTGTATTCGTACCAACCATCATGTCCAACTTCAATTCTTTGCATCGGCGTTCGGTGATTGGGGCACAGATAAGTCCTCTCCCGTGTGTTGCCATAAAATTGATCATCTCAGGGGTTACTTTTTCTGCAGCGGCTGCAAAATCTCCTTCATTTTCCCTGTCGATATCATCAACAACAATAATGACTTTTCCGTTGCGGATATCTTCAATAGCATCCTTTATATTATCTAACTTTATAGAATTCAAATTCGCGTTAGTTTCTGGCATTATAGTATATTTTCAGCTTCAAAGATATTTAATCTATTTTGTCTTTGGTCCTTATAATTCCGGCTTTTTTGAGGAGCTTCTTAATGGGTTCAAAAAGGTTATCGAAAGCAAAAAGTCCCTGATCTGTGGTAGCACGGTAAGTAAGGAACATTCCCAGCGGAAGCATAATAAATGTGGGAAGCCAGGTGGCGATAAAAGGGCTGATACTGCCATCTTCAGCAGAATTTTTGGCAAATATCCCTATAAAATGATAGGTGAGAAATAATAATATGGCAACAACCATAGGTAATCCCATTCCTCCCTTTCTAATAATGGCGCCCAGTGGAGCCCCAACAAAGAAGAGGACAAAACAAGCTGCAGCCAAAGCATACTTCTCATGCAAGGCTATTTCGAATTTATTGATCTGGCGGAAACTTACTTTGAATTCCTCCTTTTTCAATTTTAGATGAGATAATGCAGCTTCTGCCGAACTTGTAGCAAAACCGGAGATTTGAGCAGCTTGTTGTGTACTATAAAGATCCAACAGTGATTCTCCAATAGCTATTGTTGTGTCTGCCGGTCTGTAATTAAGCGCAATGGTAGCAGCACCAGAGCGGCTGAACATACTTTCCTTAAAAACTTTTACCTGCTTGTTATAGTCTGTAGAAAAAGAGTCTATACTCTCTCTTAATTCAGAAGTGTTTAGCATGCCTTGCGTGCTGTGGTAATTCTCATCTTCCAGGTCTACATTATTAAATTCTGAAAGGTCGATATTTATCACATATTCTTCGAAATAGCTTTTCGCATAGGGTTTGCTTTTCCTTTTTGCAGCGTCGTTAGGTTGTACTTCATCATAGTAATTTCCGTCTTTAAGGACGAGGGAAAGAACATTTGAGTCGGAACTGCCCACGAGTTCACCTTCCGTAGCTTTCATCACAGTATAATTTCCACTACGGGGGCCTTTTTTGTGAATTATAATGTCGGTTAGGTATTGATCATTGTCCCCGCTTTTTTCGTCAACTTTAATATTTATATCACCAACCTCATTAAAGATGTCTTCACTAATAGCCATTGCCGGCTTGAGTTTAGCAATATTCCTTCTAAGGTTAATAGATTTGAATTCCGCTGCGGGAATTACGTTGTTTGAAAAAAAGAAAGCCGTAAGGCTAACAAAGAATATAAAAATTGTAAGTCCGCTCATTGCTCTTTGCAGAGAAATACCAGAAGATTTCATTGCTGCGAATTCGTAATTTTCAGCAAAACTTCCAAATGTCATAATGGAAGTAAGAAGTATAGTGAGTGGCAGGACCAGAGGCACAAGCTTAGGAGAGAAGTAGAGTAGAAACTTGAAAATTATTTCTACGTCCAGGTCCTTTCCTGCAAGTTCACCAATGTAGAGCCAGATCGTCTGCAATACAAAAATGAACATAAGAATTATAAAAACAGTAAAGAAGGTTTTTAGAAAACTTAATAATATGTACCTGTCAAGTATCTTCAATTTAATCTAACCGATTAATATAATAGCTGGAATATCTGTCTTCATTAAACGTAAAAAGGCTTTGCGCAAGCGGCTGGTCTGTTTTAAAACTTTTTACAGTAATTGTTATTTTGGTGCCGTTATCCTGTGTCTGGATAAGGTTATAAATATGTTTTGTTTGAGAGTCTATTCCTAAAAGTATATCTTTTACTTCGGCGTTACTGTCTTGCGGAATAAGTTTTATATATTGGATTTTTCTGCCTTTTACGTCCTGGGTAATATCCCATTTGTAGTTATAACCTTCTTCATAAAAAGAAAACATTTTTGAAGGTGTGATGTTATTACTATCTTCTTCTACATAAGTTGAAATATTGATTTCTTCATCCTCAGGAATTATCGTGTAGATTTTATTACCGTCGAACATTTGGGTAGTTCCCATTAAGTTTAGAACATATTTATCTCCTTTAATGCTCACGTCTCCGCGGGTTTCCTGACTTAAATTCTCAGCAGTATTTTCCAGTGCGTATTTAAAATCGATTACCATATTATCGTAACCTCTCACTTTAGAAGATACCTCGTTTAATAAAGCTTTTGCTTTGTCAGAATTCTGCGCATTTAAGCCTACGCTGATTAAAATAGAAAATAAAAAGATTAAATTTTTCATTACACTTACATTTTTTCGGACAAAATTTATATTCTGTCCTTTTAACATGCCTAAAAAGGCTTTATTCGTTTAACAATTGGTCAAGTGCCGCTAAATCTGTAATCAATACCTGCCGTGCTTTGCTTCCTTCAAAAGGACCAACGATTCCTGCTGCTTCCAGTTGATCGATAATTCTTCCTGCACGGTTATAACCAAGTTTTAACTTTCGCTGCAGCAAAGAAGCTGAACCTTGTTGTGCTGTAACGATAACCTCGGCAGCTTCCCGAAAGAGCTTGTCTCTCTCGCTCACATCTATATCAACTCCTGTGCCATTATCCTCCCCTTCGTAAGCTGGCAGAAGGTGAGCATCTGGATATGCTTTTTGTGAACCAATAAATTCAGTAATCTTATCAACTTCGGGAGTATCTACAAAAGCACATTGCAAACGTTTCATTTCGCTACCCTGCGTGAAAAGCATATCACCCCGACCAATTAATTGATCTGCTCCCTGACTGTCCAAAATCGTACGTGAATCGATTTTTGAAGTTACACGAAACGCTATCCTGGCGGGGAAGTTTGCTTTTATAATACCCGTTATTACGTTTACCGAAGGTCGTTGTGTGGCAATTATAAGATGGATTCCCACAGCACGGGCGAGTTGTGCCAGTCGGGCAATTGGAGTTTCCACCTCTTTTCCCGCTGTCATAATTAAATCTGCAAACTCATCTACCACAAGTACGATATATGGCAAAAAGTGATGCCCGTCTTCAGGATTAAGTTTCCTGTTTTTAAATTTTACATTGTACTCTTTGAGGTTACGAACCATTGCGTTTTTCAGCATTTCGTAACGATTATCCATTTCGGTACAAAGAGAATTTAAAGTATGGATAACCTTAGTATTGTCAGTAATAATAGCTTCTTCAGTATCGGGTAACTTGGCCAGATAATGTCTCTCGATTTTATTAAAAAGCGTAAGTTCTACTTTCTTTGGGTCTACCAGTACAAATTTGACTTCTGCAGGATGTTTGCTATACAAAAGCGAGGTGAGGATGGCATTTAGACCAACAGATTTACCCTGTCCCGTTGCACCTGCCATTAGCATGTGAGGCATTTTTGCAAGGTCTACTACAAAAGTTTCATTCGAAATTGTTTTTCCCAAAGCCATGGGAAGTTCCATCTCGGCATTCTGAAATTTAGGCGAGGCAATAACCGAACGCATTGAAACGATTGTAGAGTTTTTGTTCGGAACTTCAATACCAATTGTTCCTTTACCCGGAATAGGAGCAATAATCCTTATTCCGAGCGCTGAAAGAGACAACGCAATATCATCTTCCAGGTTTTTAATTTTTGAAATCCTGATTCCTGCTTCGGGAACAATTTCGTATAAGGTCACTGTAGGACCTACCGTAGCTTTTATTTGGGCAATTTCTATCTTGTAATTGCGCAAAGTTTCTACAATACGATTTTTATTTTCTTCAAGTTCCTGCTGGTTTACAGTAATGCCTCCTCCATAATCTTTTAGCAAATCCAGCGTCGGGAATTTATAATTGCTTAGCTCCAGAGTAGGATCAAATTCACCAAAATCGCTTACCAGCTTTTTGCTTAAATTATCTTCTACTTCATCTTCTTCAGGAGGTGTTTCGACCTCCATTTCTACCTCGTCGTTTTGCTCTTTCTTTCGAGAAGGAGTAACTGTTGGCGTAGCTTTCTTTTCTTCCGGTGTTACTGTTTCCAGTTTTATTTCTGAAGCAGATTCTTCTTCAGCTTTCTGCTTTTTAAGAATTACTTCTTCCTTCCAGTCTTTCTCTTCTTCTGTTTCTGAAATATCTCCGCCAGATTTCTTGTCGAATTCAGATTGAAAATCCTTTTTAGACTTCTTGACGTAACTTCCAATAAGCTCTGGAGTAACTTTTAATCGAAGGGTGAGATAGACCATAAAAAGGAATGTCATGAGCAAGACAGTTCCAAAGAACCCCAAATAATCCTGAAGGTAATCGTTTATTTCATAACCAATTCTTCCTCCCAGCAAAGGATTTTCTTCCGCAAAGAACCCTAAAAAAAGTGAAAGCCATATCATTACAAGTATACCCCAAAACCAGAATTTTTGAAGGTTACTTCTTTTAAAATTAAAGAAGAGGTAAACACCGGTAAGGCCTATAAGAAAGGAAATAACAAAGGCGGCAATGCCAAAGCCCTGGTAAATAAAGAAGTCACTAATAACGGCTCCAAATTTACTAAGCCAGTTCTTTGATTCGATTTGCCGGTCTGCCAGGTGATCCAAAGAAGACTGGTCTGCCTGCCAATTGAACAAAAAAGAGATGAAAGCTACAAGTAAAGCCAATCCAAACAACATTAAAAAACTTCCAAGAACCACTTTTTGTTGCCTGTTCAGCTTAAAAGTGAATTTGGAGGTTTTATTTGCAGGATTTTTTCTGGTTTTAGCTTTCTTTTTAGCCATATATGATTTGGAGTATTTCGGCAAAAATACAAATTAGCCTCATCTAAAATAAGGAAAAGCTTTAGGTATTTAAAATTAACATTTTTAGCCGTAAATATTGCCGTAGGACGATGGCTAATTTGGAATTTCAGCAATAGTGTAAATTGAATATTAGAAATTTGGGTAACGCACCTTCAAATCTTCAAGAAAGTACAGAACTTAATCGAGAATTATAGTGCGAAAATTGGGTATTTTAAAGTATAATCTTTTCCGCCAATATAATTGCCTAAAAAAGGACTAAAAACAGGTTCAAAAACGCCAATTTTCGATAGAAAAAAGCGAATATTAGCAATTTTTGCCGTTAACTTTAATAAACAGCTTTATGTCTGGCCAAACCTCCCGTTTGTTTACTTAAATCTGCTTTTTCTTCTGAATTAAACCGAAAAAGCATCAACCTGTAATTGAAGAAGATAGAGGCTAAAGGTGGTGCCGCAAAAATGTCAATTATCGGCATGCTAATTCTTAAGGTAATCCAAAAGCGGATTTATAAACCGGTCAAAAGCTTCAATATGTGGAAGGTGACCCACATCTTTAATTTCTACAAGTTTTGCGTTAGGAATTTTGTTCCTGGTTTCTTCCCCAAGCTGGTCATAAAGACCCATAGTGGCTTTTACCTCTTCTGAAACCAGGTTTTTTCCAAGTGCGGTGCGGTCGCGGGTACCAATGATTAAAAGCGTGGGAACCTTTAATTCACTAAATTCATAGACCACAGGTTGGGTAAGAATCATGTCGTAAGTAAGCGCGGCATTCCAGGCGATAATAGGATAATTTTCACTGAGTGTCCAGCCGGCTAAAAGTTTTGCCCATTCGGCATAATCTTCGTTCCAGTCTCCGGCGTAATAGCTTTCCTTCTGATAATTTTTAATGGCTTCATAATCTTTCTTTAGCTCTTGTTTGTACCAGTCGTTTACACTCTGATATGGAATTTTCAGCTTCCAGTCTTCCAGGCCTATAGGGTTTACCAGGATTAAGCTTTCGGTGACTTCAGGGTACATTAAGGCAAAGCGAGTGGCGAGCATTCCTCCCATAGAATGTCCTAGAACGCTCATTTTTTCTATTTCCAAAGAATCTGCGAGCTTTTTTGTGTTTAAAGCCAGTTGCTGAAAAGTATACTGGAAGTGATTTGGTTTACTGGATTTCCCGAAGCCAATCTGGTCTGGAACCAAAACATCAAATCCTTCAGCCGAAAGTGCTTCTATAGTCGTTTCCCAATAAGCGCCATTAAAATTCTTTCCGTGGAGCAGCATTATAGTTTCTCCATTAGGATTTTCGGCTTCAATAAACATATAAGCCATTTCATATATTTCCTGCTGTGCATTTACCTCAAAAAAATCTACCGAATAAGGATATTCGTAACTTGTAAGCCGCAAATCCAGTTCCTGCAGATCTTCTGTTTCCTGGGAAATTACCGGGAGAAAAGAAAGAACTGCAAAGAGGATATTATAATATTTCTTCAGCATAACAAGTAATTTTAATTTTAGTCACAGAAAACTACGGAAAGATGTAAGGAAAATAAATAAATCCTGCGATAATAACAGCAACAACAGCTGCAAAAAATACTCCTCCTGCAGCAACGTCTTTAATATGTCCAATTTTACTATGGAAATCCGGATGAACAAAATCTGCCATAGCTTCTACAGCGGTATTTAGACCTTCTGCACCCATAACAAGACCAATAGCAGTGATCTGAAAAAGCCATTCTGTTCTGGTAATATCAAAAACGAGTCCGGCAATAGTTACAGCAATAGCTATTACAAACTGCACCTGGATACTTGGTTCGTGTTTTAATAACAACCACGCACCCTTCATTGCATAGCCTCCTCCTCTAATACGTTTTCCGAGGAAACTGTCTCTCATTATAAAAGCGTTTTAAGCGCCGAAAGATAATCTGGTTCTTCAGCAATATCTGCTACCTGTTGGCTATGGATTACATTACCATTTTCATCCAGAACAATTACAACCCGGGACAATAATCCTTCCAGAGGACCATCTAACATCTCAAGGCCATAATCTTTCCCGAAATTTCTCTCCCTAAAGTCTGATAAATTGACAACGTTTTCCAGTCCTTCATCATTTACAAAACGCTTTTGAGCAAAAGGTAAATCTCTGGAAATACAGAGTACTACTGTGTTCTTTAAATCTGAAGCTCTTTGGTTAAAGTTTCTTACAGAAGTTGCACAAACTCCTGTGTCTATACTTGGAAATATATTCATGACCACACGTTTTCCTTTAAAATCATTTAAAGTCGCTGTGGAAAGGTCTGATTTTACCAATTCAAAATGTGGGGCTCTTTCATCTTTGGCAGGAAGATCACCGTAAGTTGTGACTTTTTCTCCCTTGAAAGTTATCTGTGACATAAGTAATTTTTTTTGAAACATAAATTTAGGATTAAACTCTTTGAGTAATACTAAAATTATCATAAAACAGAAAAGGCTGCTTTTAACTAAAAGCAGCCTTTTTTCAACTTGTGTTTTCATGATAAAAAGCGGTCTACTTATCTATAGAACCTAATACTTTTTTCACAAAATTATTTGCAGCGTCCATTTCAGAATCGCCATTTTCTATCATTTTATGAACCTCAACGGCTCCACAAAGATTGGTAAGTAATTCTCCAATTACATCCATTTCCTCGTCAGAAACAGATCTGTGCTCGGTGAAGTTTTCCAAAACTTCAATGGTGTTTTCCAGTTTTTCAACTTCGTTATTGCGTTGAAGGTGTTTAATTACCGGTAACTTCATTTACTAAGTCTTTTAATGGTTCAAATTTATTGGTTTGAACCTGGTTCACGAAAGTTCCACTTTTAAAGGTTGCGAAAGTTGGAAGGTTGTTTACGTTAGCCATTTTTCTTGACTCCGGAAATTTTTCGGCATCTACCATTAAGAATTTTACATTCTCGTTTTCTGAAGCCAGTTTTTTAAACTTTGGCTTCATTAACCGGCAGTTACCGCACCATCCAGCCATGTATTGCACAACAACCGTATCATTATCAGCAACTATTTCGCTTAGATTATCGCTTTCAATTTCTTTTACCATAACAGTCTTTCTCCTTTTTTAGTTTACGCTTAGGTAAGAAGCAACGCCTTCTCTGTTTGCGTTCATTCCTTCTTTACCTTCTTCCCAGTTTGCAGGACATACTTCTCCTTTTTCCTGTACGTGAGTATAAGCATCTATTAAACGAAGAAATTCCTTTACGTTTCTACCAAGTGGCATGTGGTTAACACCTTCATGGAAGATCGTTCCTTCTTCGTCTATAAGATAAGTTGCACGATAAGTAACATTGTCACCCTCTACAGTTAAATCTCCTGTTTCCTCATCGTAAGATTCGTTAGAGATATCAAGTATACCTAATCTTGAGCTAAGATTTCTGTTGGAATCTGCAAGAATTGGATAAGTCACTCCTTCAATCCCTCCGTTATCCTTAGGCGTGTTTAACCATGCAAAGTGAACCTCGGGAGTATCACAGGAAGCACCTATTACCATTACATTTCTTTTTTCAAATTCTTCCATTGCTTCCTGAAAAGCGTGAAGTTCTGTAGGGCAAACGAAGGTAAAATCCTTGGGATACCAAAAAAGAAGTACTTTTTTGTTATTCTTCTGAGCTTCTTCAAGAATGTTGATCTTAAAAGTGTCGCCCATCTCATTCATTGCGTTAACGCTTAAATTTGGAAATTTTCTTCCTACTAATGCCATAGTATAACTGATTTTTAAAGTTTGTTTTTGTTTTTTAAATCTGCTGCAAATTTAGAGAATGAGTGCAGTAAATAAAGGATTTGAAATTTTAATTCTTTATGCAATAATAGGATTTCATTATGATTATTAAAATAGAAAATAGAATAATTCTATTTTACCTCAAAACCACTGTGAAATTAGGAAGTTTGAATTTTTTATGCGACAGATTTCTCCTTTAATTCCCTGATTTTTATGTTAAAAGCAGCAAATATGAGGGTCATAAACGGACTCAGGTAATTGAAGAATGCATAGCCAAAATAAGAAAGTACAGGTACACCTAATACTCCGCTATGATATGCACCGCAGGTATTCCATGGAACGAGTACCGACGTTACGGTTCCTGAATCTTCCAGGGACCGGCTTAAGTTTTCAGGAGCAAGTCCCTTATCCCGGTATGCCTGGGCAAACATTTTTCCCGGCACAACAATAGCGAGGTATTGATCTGAAGCAGTTAAATTAAGCGCGAGACAGCTAAAAACCGTACTTGCAAATAACCCGAAAACAGTGTTGAACATATCTAAAAGCGCTTTGCTGATTCTTGCCAGTGCGCCAATGGCTTCCATTATCCCTCCAAAGACCATGGCGCAGATAATTAACCAGATCGTGCCCAGCATACCGGCCATTCCGCCGGAAGAGAAAAGATCGTTCAAGTTTTCGTTACTGGTTTCTACTGCGGTATCTACAGTAATGGCTTGCATAATTCCCCGGTAACCACTTATAAAATCAAGATTTTCGGTACCCGCGATTTGCGCAACAATATTCGGCTGAAAAATCAGTGCGGCAAGGGCTCCCAGTAAAGTTCCGATTAAAAGGGCAATTAAAGGCGATGTCTTTTTTACAATTAGAGCAATAACTATTACCGGAACTAAAAAGAGCCAGGGCGAAATTCTGAAAGATTGTTCTATAGAACCTAAAATAGCCGAAGTATCGGTAGTTCCTGAAGTATCAATATTAAACCCTATAATTACAAAAATAATAAGTGTAATAATAATTGTCGGCACTGTGGTGAGGGTCATATACCGAATGTGGGTAAACAAATCTGTCCCGGCCATGGCAGGTGCCAGGTTGGTAGTATCGCTTAACGGAGAAAGTTTATCTCCAAAATAAGCTCCTGAAAGTATTGCCCCAGCCGTCATTCCTACAGAAATTCCTAATGCTTCGGCAATTCCTATAAGCGCAATCCCCACGGTAGCCGAAGTGGTCCAGCTACTTCCCGTGGCGACAGAGATAACAGCACAAATAACCACGCAGGCGGCCAGGAATATAGTCGGATTAAGAATTTGAAGACCATAATAAATCATGGTGGGTATAATGCCGCTAACCATCCAGGTTCCGGCAAGTGCACCAACCATTAATAGAATTAAAATTGCCCCTGTGGTACTCTGTATATTTCCGGCAACTTCATCTATCATTTTATCATAGTCTACCTTATTAAAGTACCCTACAATTGCTGCAACGGCACCACCCAAAAGAAGAATAAACTGATTGGAACCATCAAGCGCCGCATCTTTAAAAACAAAAACATTAAAAGCCAGCATGGCAATAAGTGCAAAGACCGGGATCATTGCTTCCCCAATACTCAGCTCCCTGTTTTTTTCGATTTTTTCATTTTTAAAGGAGGTATTTTCGTTTTCCATCAGGTGTTTAGAATTTCTTAAGTGTAGGTGAGAGAAATATTTATTGTAGCAAGAACGGCTCGTTATATAAAAAATAACCCCTTCAGTGCTTTATGTACTCTCTCTTTACCTGTTTAGCCTGTAATGTTACGATTTTAAACAAAAATGAGCAAGTATTAATATTCTTCCGGAAAAACGTGAAGAAGAAAGATGATTCATTTCCACAATTTTTTTCGATGCTCCTCCGTTACTTTTTGGATATGTCAGAAAGAGATGTCTCCATTTGAAAAACACTTATATTATTAAGTATTTTTCACTAATTACATAATTAAGTAGTTGTAGCCAACACAGTAGTTCTTAAAATTTTACAAAGCCGCTCTGCAACGTTGTTCATTGAAGAGAATAGTCGTACTTTTGTGACCAATTTGTTAAAAAATCAACATAAAAAACATAGAATTATGAGTAAATATGATGTTGCGGTTATTGGTTCAGGTCCCGGAGGTTATGTGGCGGCCATACGTTGCGCACAATTGGGAATGAAAACTGCAATCATAGAAAAATACCCAACCCTTGGAGGTACATGTTTAAATGTAGGTTGTATCCCGAGTAAAGCTTTATTGGATTCCTCTCACCATTATCATGATGCTGTAGAGCACTTTGAAGAGCATGGGATAGATATTCCCGGAGATATTAAGGTGAACCTGGAGCAAATGATGAAGCGTAAATCTTCTGTAGTGAGCCAGACTTGTGACGGAGTCAAATTCCTGATGGATAAGAACAAGATTGATGTGATCCAGGGAGTAGGATCTTTTGAAGATAAAACTCATATTAAAATAGAAAATGCTGAAGGGGAAACTCAAACCATTGAGGCAAAAAATATAATTATCGCCACAGGTTCCAAGCCTTCAAATTTGCCATTTATCGACCTTGATAAAGAGCGGGTAATCACTTCTACAGAAGCACTTAAGCTGAAGGAAATTCCAAAGCACATGATTGTTATTGGTGGCGGAGTGATTGGTTTGGAATTAGGTCAGGTTTATAAGCGACTTGGTGCTGAAGTTTCTGTGGTTGAATTTATGGATAGTATTATCCCTACAATGGACAGCGCTCTTGCCAGAGAACTTAGCAAAGTCCTTAAGAAACAGGGCGTTAAGTTTTATGTAAAGCATAAGGTGAAAGCCGTGGAGCGAAAAGGTGATGAAGTTATTGTAAAAGCTGACGATAAAAAGGATAACGAAGTAGAATTAAAGGGGGATTATTGCCTCGTTTCTGTTGGTCGCCGTCCATTTACTGATGGACTTAATGCTGAAGCTGCCGGAGTAGAACTTGATGATAAAGGCCGGGTAAAAGTGAATGATCATTTGCAAACTAATACAGCAAATATTTACGCGATTGGTGATGTGGTGCGCGGTGCAATGTTGGCACACAAGGCAGAGGAGGAGGGAACTTTTGTTGCTGAAACCATTGCCGGCCAAAAACCGCATATCGATTATAATTTAATACCTGGTGTGGTTTATACCTGGCCGGAAGTTGCTGCAGTTGGAAAAACTGAAGAAGAACTGAAGGAAGCGGGAGTGAAGTATAAAGAAGGTAAGTTCCCTATGCGTGCTTTGGGACGTTCCCGGGCCAGCGGGGATATTGACGGATTCGTAAAAATCCTTGCAGATGAAAAGACAGATGAGGTTCTTGGAGTGCACATGATTGGCGCCCGTACTGCCGATCTTATTGCTGAAGCGGTTACTGCAATGGAATTCCGTGCGTCTGCAGAGGATATTTCCAGAATGAGCCATGCGCACCCAACTTTTGCTGAAGCAGTAAAAGAGGCAGCTCTTGCAGCAACAGATAACCGTCCGTTGCATATCTAGTCGATTGCAAATAACCTTAATTTAGATATAGCCCGGAAGCAGATGTTTCCGGGTTTTTTTATAAACCTGTTTGCTTCTGAAAAAAATGTTTCGGCACTAAATTTTTTTATATTTTCAATTGCTGAATTTCATACATTTACCTAATAATTCTAAAATTTTAGAAATCATGGCGAAAGAAAAATCACCTTCAAAAAATTCGGCTAAGAAGGAGCCAGTACTTAATTTAAAAGAAAAGCGCGCAGCGAAAGCAGCTAAGAAAAAGAATAGAACATAATCTTTATCTAATAAATTAATTGGCTGTCTAAAAAGATTGGCCTTCACTTTTGTCTCATTGAGCGCAGTCGAAATGTTATAATTAATTTTCAACTAAATTCTCGACTCCGCTCGAATTGACATTTTGAAGTTCTTTTTAGACAGTTATTTTATTTCTTCTTTCTCCTGTTTGCATGCTTGTCGCCCCGGGTTTTTGGTTTTTTATACTTTTTCGCAATTTCTCTTCGGTAGGAACCTCCAAGGTTCTCTTTTCGATTCTTCTCTTTTTTCTCGTGAAAAGCGGGTCCGGCATTGTCTGCAGATGCGCCGGGATTATTAATTTCAATGGCCCGTGGCCGTTCTTCCGGAATTAATTCTGTAGAAACTTCTACTTTTTCGGGTAAATCGTATTCTGGCACCTGCATATTCATAAGTTGCTCGATACTTTCCAGGCTTTGCTGTTCCTTTTCTGTAGTAAACAAAAAGGAAATTCCCTGCTTTTCTGCACGGCCGGTCCTCCCAATCCTGTGCATATAATTTTCGGGGTATGCAGGAGTGTCAAAATTTATAACATGAGAGATGTTTTCAATATCGAGTCCGCGGGCCATTACATCTGTAGCGATTAGAATTCGGCAAAATCCGTCACCAAACTGGCGAACACTTCTTAACCGGTAGTTCTGGCCTTTGCCGGTATGAACGATCGTAGCTTCTTCCGGAAATTCTTTGTCAATAATTTCAAACAACCTGTCGGCAATACGTTTGTTGTCTAAAAAGATCAATACTTTGCTGAATTTCTCCCTGTCTTGCAGTAAATATTTCAGTAAATTTGCTTTGGTATTAAAATTCGGAATCTTATATCCGCGCTGTTCAATATTTTCCAGGGGAGTACCGCTAACAGCAACCGAAATTTTTTCCGGAGCTTTAAAATTTGCGTCAATCAGTTCTTCCACAGTTTCCGTCATCGTCGCAGAGAACATAATGCTCTGGCGGTTCTGCGGCAATAATTCCAGGATGTTGTTGATCTGGAACTTAAACCCAAGATCCAGCATCACATCAACTTCATCTATTACCAGCTTCTGAATAGATTTTAGCAGCACAGCCCGCCTTAGAACCAGATCATATAATCTACGCGGAGTAGCGACTAAAATATCCTGCCCCTGTAGCAAATTTTGGTGCTGCGTGTTAATATTTACTCCGCCATAAACACCCGAAACCCGCAGATTAATATATTTTGCCAGTTTCTCAATCTCTTCCACCACCTGTACTACCAGTTCCCTGGTGGGCACCATAATAAGAATCCTCGGATTCTTTTGTTCAGAATATTTCAGCATTTTTAGCAGCGGGAGGAGGTAGGCAAAGGTTTTTCCGGTACCGGTTTGGGCAATTCCAACCACATCTTTCCCAGACATAATTGATGGAAACGCCTGTTCCTGGATTGGAGTTGGCGAATGGAAGTTCAAATCTTCCAGTGCATTGCGTAAAGGTGTATTTAGATTTAGATCCTGAAAAGTCAAAGTGTAGATTTTATTTTGCGGCAAAGGTAAGCTATGAGCGGCAAATTAAAAGATAAAACTCTGATGGAAAATAAGATGTAGTAACAAAGGTTTTTTCCCTCCTGAGATCCTAATATTCAGCCCAGTAGGTAAACCACATTATCCATGTAGCATAAAAAACAAATGGACAAATTACAGCATTGGCTAATAATAGTAATGCAAATGATTTCTTTACAAAGTAGAGTAGAAGTCCGATAATTAAATTTATTCCGAATAAAAATAAAACAATTTGTAAAGTTTCAAGGGCAGAGCCTAATTCGGGAGTTGTCCAGTAATACCAAAGTCCCATCAGGAACATTTCCATAATTAAAATTCCAATACCGAATTTTACTAGTTTACGATGTTCCATGGTTTCTTTTTTTAAATATATATCACGCGCCAAATTATTTCTGACGGTAAAGTTCTCTGCTATGTCGGGAGGTTTAGAAATCAAAACCGTTTTTCCAGGCTCAACTCTGAATTTCACCTACATCTAAGATGCTGATAACAATTAACTTATGCGGTAAAAATAGTGTGAGCAGCCTTAAATTTATTCTCTGCTCCAATTCTAGAATGTCTCGCAGATCGGTTTTTGCGTTGATGGATCAAATTATTCTTTTAGCCATTTTTGAACCTCCTTTTCTATTTCCGTTTGCGTATAAGATTCGCCGTTTTTTATTTGCTCCCTTGCAACGTTAATGGCCTGAAATTCTTCTTCAGAAAGTTTATATATTTCATCAGGAGTCGAATTGGTTTCCAGAAATTTCAGCATGTCAGACAGTAGGTTCTTATCTGACACGCTTTCTATTCTGGCTATTAATTTCTCTTTAAGTTCTGAAGTTTCCATATATCTAATATACTGTAATTATTTAAGTTACTCAATATTGATCGTATAAGCAGCCTTAAATTCTTTCCCTGCTTCCAGTTGTAGAATACCTTCCTTGGTTTCCAGGTTTTGATCTGTCCCTTCAACATCTGCAATTCCCAGCCACGGCTCAATACATACATAAGGTGCGCCGGGTTTGGCCCAAACACCAAGGTTTTTAAAATCTGAATATTCAATAGTTAAAATAGTACCCGATAATTGGCTTTTTAGGGCCACTGCTTTGGAGGTAATATTTTTAAAAATCAGCGCATCATCATCAAAAAGATGCTCATGTAGCTCGATTTTCTTCTCATTTTGAAGAATTCTCTGTGTTTTCTGGCTCACCAAACCTTCATTGTTGAGGATATGGGTCTCCAAATTCATGTTTTGATCAAATTCCAGGTAATAATCTTCATATTTTTCATCATTATTAATAGGAGCATTAAAGGCCGGATGCCCTCCAAGGGAGAAAAATATGGTTTTGCTATCCAGATTTGTAATTTTTTGAGCAATTTGAAGTTTTTTGCCCTTCAGCTTATAAATAATCTGAAAATTGAACTTAAAAGGATAGCTTTTCAGGCTTTCTTCAGAATAAATCAGTTCAAAAGCGAGTTTATCTTCTGTTTTCTCTTTTAACCTGATGTTTTCATTGTGGCGAACCATTCCGTGTTTTGGCATGTAATAAGCTTCACCTTCATAAAAATATTGTCCGTCCTTTAAAACACCAATTATCGGGAATAAGTTTGGGGCATGGCTGCTCCAGATTTCAGGATCGGCCTGCCAGATATGTTCTTTTTCGGTTTTAAGATTTTTGATGCTGCAAAGTTCAGCTCCTTTTTCAAGCACTGAAATGCTGAGGTGTTCATTCTGAAGAGTAAATTTTTTCAAAACTGAAGGTTTTATGTTCCGGAATTAAAGTTACAATCATTATTTCTCTTTTATTCGGAGGACAAGATGTTTTAGTTATTTTTGAATTCAGATAAAATCTAAAAATGAAGAAAATCCTCGCTTTTGCCGGTTCTAATAGTAGTACTTCAATCAACCACCGCTTGCTTACACACATTTCCGAAAGGATCCAGGGGCACGAAGTGAAATTGATTAAACTCACCGAATACGATTTTCCCATGTACAGTGCAGATCTTGAGACGGAAAGGGGAATTCCCATGGATGTGAAAATTGTAAAAAATATAATTGCAGAACATGATGCTCTTATTATTGCCGTTAATGAGCATAATGGCACCGTTTCCTCGTATTTTAAAAATTGCATCGACTGGCTTTCCCGTGCTGATAGAAATTTTCTGAAGGATAAAAAGATCCTGCTTATAAGTACTTCCAACGGTGCACGTGGTGCTGCAAGTGCCCTGGAATTTACAAAAAGTGTTCTACCCAGGTTTGGCGGGCGGGTAGTGGAAAGCTTCAGTTTCCCGTCGTACGCAGATAATTTTCGGGATAATAAAGTACATAACGAAGTTCTGGACATGGGAATTGAAGATGTTTTAACTACTTTTTCGCACGAGGTGGAGAGTTGATGCAAAAAGATGTAAATTTGATAGAATTGAAATAGAGCGTAATGCATTTACTTAATAAAATTAGCAGGGATCCGCAAGTTTGTCATGGCAAACCGTGCATAAGGGGAATGCGATGGCCGGTAGAAGTCATCATCGATATGCTTGGAGCAGGAATGAGTATTGAGCAAATTTTGGAAGATCATCCCGAGTTGGAAAGAGAAGATATTCTTGCTTCTTTACAATATGCAAAACTTTCCCTCTCCGGTCATAATATCGAGGAAGTGGCATAATGAAATTTCTTTTAGATGTCCATATTTCTTATAAAATAGCTAATTATTTAAAATCAAAAGGATTTGAGGCAATCCATGTTAATGAAATTCTTGATAAATGGAATACCAAGGACCAGGATATCTGCTTTTATGCCGATGAAAATGACTTAATCGTAATCACAAAAGATGTTGATTTTAAGAATAGTCATCTAATAGGAAATACTCCCAGAAAATTGGTAAAGGTGAACTTAGGTAATATGGCTACATCAACTTTAATCAAAATTATTTCCACAAATATAGAAGCAATTGAGCGTTTAAATGTAAAAGGAAAATTTTTGGTAGAATTAGATCTGGATACGGTGACTTTTATTACAAAAGAAGATAAGTAATATAGATTTCATTGATGAATGCGGGTTTTATCAGGTGTTTTTGAGAACTGCTTTAACTACATTTGCACATCAAATTAATAATTTAAGTGCGTACTACCAAATCCTTTCCTTTAGATAATCCGGAAAAGTTTAAAAAACAATTATTCGCCTGGAGCCGGCAGTTTGATGAAGTCGCCTGGCTGGACAGCAATAATTATCAGCAGGAAAACAGCAGTTTTGACGCTCTTTTGGCGGTGCAGGCTTTTACAGCTTTAAAAACAGATTATCACCAGGCTTTTGATCAACTTCAGGAGTACCAGGAAACCACCAAAGACTGGATTTTCGGATATCTTTCTTACGATCTTAAAAATGATGTGGAGCGGCTGACTTCACAAAATTACGACGGACTCCGTTTTCCGGATCTTTACTTTTTTCAGCCTCAAAAAATTATTCAGGTTAAAGGAAAATTTGCAGAATTCCATTATTTAAGAATGGTAGATGACGAAATGGATGAAGATTTTGCAGAAATTCTTGATTTAGAGGAGAGGGGAGAGAGAAAAGAGGAAAGACTGAGAAATCAGGAAATTTTACCACGTATTTCCAAAGAAGAATACCTCGTTAAGATTAATAAAATGCTCTCCCACATCCAGTGGGGAGATATTTATGAAGCTAACTTTTGCCAGGAATTCTATGCCGAAAATTGCCAAATTCAACCATCGGTAGTTTTTTCAAAGCTCAATGAAATTTCCGGTCCGCCGTTTGCCACTTTTTTAAAACTGGAGCAGTATTATCTACTTTGTGCGTCTCCAGAGCGTTATTTAAAGAAAACCGGAAGCAAAATCTTGTCCCAGCCTATTAAAGGAACAGCCAGAAGGGCTGAAAATAAGGAGGAAGACCTCAAAATTAGCCACGCACTCGCAAATGACCCTAAGGAGGTTTCTGAAAATGTGATGATTGTCGATCTGGTGCGCAACGATTTGTCGAAAATTGCCAAAAAAGGAAGTGTGCAGGTGGAGGAACTTTGTAAAGTTTACAGTTTTAAGCAGGTGCACCAGTTGATTTCAACAATTTCGGCACAACTTGAAAATGGAATACCGGCTGTGGAAACCCTGCGCGCCACCTTCCCGATGGGAAGCATGACCGGGGCTCCAAAAATTTCAGCAATGAAGATTATTGAAGAACTGGAAGAAACCAAACGCGGACTCTACAGCGGTGCTGTGGGATATTTTACACCAAACGGGGATTTCGATTTTAACGTGGTAATACGCAGTATTCTTTACAATGCTGAAGATCGATATTTGTCATTTTCGGTAGGTGGTGCTATTACTACAAAATCTAATCCTGAAAAGGAATATGAGGAGTGCCTGCTCAAAGCAAAGGCGATGCGGGAAGCTTTGTCGGGTTAATTTTTACACGATTGAACAGAAATTATTTTTTGCAGGAGAGAAGAAGAGGCTCTTTTTGTATATTGGAGAGTATAATTTTGCGAAATCTTTACGGGAACATAACTTTCTAGCTTGAGTTTTCCTGCAAGGTTTTTACACTTTGTAGTAGCTATAAAACCTAAATAAACCTACAAGGTTTTGGAAACCTTGCAGGAGGTAAGACGGGTTCTGTAACGTTGAATTATATTTGAGTATCTATGGAGAAATCTTTTAAAAATATCCTCAAATCCAGGTTTCCCTTCTTATGCGGAAAAAATCTTCTGCTGGCAGTCAGCGGGGGGCTGGACAGTGTGGTTCTAGCGTATCTTTGTAAAGCTGCAAAACTGGAATTCTCCATAGCACACTGCAATTTTAACCTCAGGGGAGAAGAAAGTGACGGGGATGAAGATTTTGTAATTGATCTGGCAGATGAGCTTGAAGTTGAAGTTTTTGTTCAGAATTTTGATACCGAAGCTTTTGCTGAAGAAGCTAAAATCTCTATCCAGATGGCGGCCCGGGAATTGCGTTATAACTGGTTTAGAGAGTTATCTGAAACTTTAAAATTTGAATATATTCTCACGGCCCACCACGCCAACGACAATCTGGAAACTTTCCTTATCAACCTGGTGCGTGGCACGGGACTGGAAGGTTTAAGCGGAATTTTAATTGAAAACGATAGAATTATTCGGCCAATGCTGGATTTTTCCCGGAGAGAAATAGAAACTTATGCCCGTGATAACAGCATCAAGTGGAGGGAAGACAGTAGTAATGCTTCCACAAAATATCTTCGGAATAAAATTCGGCACGATGTAGTGCCGGTGCTGGAAGAATTGAATCCGCAGTTATTGCAAAGTTTTTCTCAAACTCAGGCGCATTTAAAAGAAAGTGAGGCCTTAATTGAAGATTATATAAGCCTTATTTATCCTAAGGTGGTGAAAACTGCTAAATTTGGCTATACACTGGATGTTAATTTTCTTAAAAAAGTACCTAATACAAAAGCAATTCTCTATCAGCTCCTGAAGTCTTTTGGCTTTACAGAATGGAGTGATATTCATAATCTTTTGGACGCACAGCCGGGAAAAATAATTTATTCTGAAGATTACCGGCTTATAAAAGATCGCGACACCTTAATTTTAACCGAAATAAATCATTCTGAAGATAAAATTTATACGATTGCTGAAGAAGAAGATTTGGTAATGTTGCCGCTGGGCAGGATTGCTTTTCGAAAAGTAGAAGAAATTGACAAAAACAGAGATAACACAAGAATTTTTGTTGCGAGGGAAAAACTTCGGTTTCCGCTAAAAATACGAAAATGGAAAAAAGGCGATTACTTTTATCCCTTCGGGATGAAAGGCAGAAAAAAAATCAGCGATTTCTTTAAGGACCAAAAAATGTCCATTCCAGAAAAGGAAAATACCTGGTTGTTATGTTCCGGAGAAGACATTGTGTGGGTAATAAACCACAGGGCAGACGATCGTTTTGCAATAACTTCAGAAAAGCAGGAAATACTAAAAATTTCGTGCTGTCTTCAATCCTTCAGCTAAAGCTAAAACAATAAAATTTATTAGTTTATCCGGTAATTTCTATCTTTAGGAACTTTTAAAACCCACGGAATGAAATTATTCAGAATTACTTTACTTTTAAACCTATTCTTCTTTATTGGAGCTCAGTCTTTTGCCCAGTTACAGGAGGATTACAGCGTAGAAGAAAACTATACAAAAATGGAGGTGGATATCCCGATGAGGGACGGTAAAAAGCTCCATACCACTATTTATTCACCTATTGATACCTCTACAGAGTACCCGATTTTAATGCAGCGTACGCCTTACAGTTCGCGGCCTTATGGAGAAGACCAATTCCGTTCCAAAATTGGTCCAAACGAATATTTAATGCAGCAAGGAAATATCATCGTGTACCAGGACGTTCGTGGCAGATGGATGAGTGAAGGACAATATGATAATATGCGTGCTTTTATTCCTAATAAAACCGGGGAACAGTTTGATGAGGCCAGCGATACTTACGATACCATTGAGTGGCTGATAAACAATGTGGAAAATAATAATGGCAGAGTTGGCACCTGGGGAATTTCCTATCCCGGTTTTTATGCTACATATTCACTTTTAAGTGATCACCCGGCGTTAAAGGCAGCTTCCCCTCAGGCCAGTATTGGTGATTTCTTTTTTGACGATTTCCATCATAATGGTGCTTATCTTCTAAGTTACTGGCGGGCAACTGCGCTTTTTGGTTATCAGAAGGATGGACCGACAGATGAGGCGTGGTACAACCTTCCGGAACTTGAAACTCAGGATCAATACCAGTTTTTCCTGGATGCAGGTCCGTTGAGCAATCTCGATAAATACTATGGAGAGGATAACATTTTCTGGCAGCAATTAAAGGAGCATCCAAACTATGATGAATTCTGGCAATCCCGCGGAATCGTGCAGCATATGAAAAATATTAAGCCAGCGGTGATGATCGTGGGCGGACTTTTTGATGCTGAAGATCTTTACGGACCGTTTAATATTTACAAAAGTATTGAAGAGCATAGCGATAATTATAACTCGATAGTTTTTGGCCCCTGGAGCCACGGTGACTGGGCCAGGAATGAAGATAGACAGGCAGTAGGAAATGTTTATTTTGGAGATAACATTTCTGAAGATTTTCAGGAGAACTATGAGACGGTATTCTTTAATCATTTTCTAAAAGGAGAAGCAGATGGAAATAACGGACTTGCAGAAGCTCATATGTACGACACCGGCGAAAGGAAATGGGATAACTATAAAGCCTGGCCACCAAAAGCAGTAGAAAAAAGACCATTCTACCTTGGCGAAAATGAGAACTTAACAGATAATCCTTCAGATTCTAAGGAAGAATTTATCAGCGATCCAAAAAAACCTGTTTCCTATAATAATGAAATTAAAATGGTTTTTACTCCGCGGGAATATATGACCGGCGACCAACGGTTTGCGGCCAGGAGACCAGATGTACTAGTTTTTGAAACCGAAGTTTTAGAGGAAGACCTGAAAATGGCCGGACCTATAGAAGCGCGTCTACAAGTTGCTACCACCGGAACTTCGTCAGATTGGGTGGTGAAGGTAATCGATGTTTATCCTCCCGATGCCGAAGATTATGAAGAGACTCCGGCACATCTTAAAATGAGCAATTATCATATGATGGTGCGCAGTGAAGTAATGCGCGGAAGGTTTAGAAACGGATTCGAAAATCCTGAACCTTTTGAGCCAAATAAAAAAACTGCTGTAAACATCAATTTACAGGATATTAATCATACTTTTAAAAAAGGGCATAAGTTGCAAATTCAGGTTCAAAGTACCTGGTTTCCACTAATAGATCTTAATCCGCAGACTTATGTTCCTAATATTTTTGAAGCCGAAGAAGAAGATTTTCAGAAGCAAACACATACCGTTTACGGAGATTCGGCTGTGATATTTTCAGTTTTAAATGAATAGAGAATTTATGAATTTCAGTTATAAAAAGCTACTTCCGATATTGTCAGTTTTAGCTGTTGTATCTTGTAAACAGGAGGAAAAGGCTGTTTCAGAAGTTGATGTTGAGCAGAATTCTGCAGCGTTGAACGAATACTTTGATGAGCAGTTTCAAAAGGAAGTAGCTGAATCACCAATGCTTCAAACACGCTTGGGGATAAAGGAGGATTACGGTAAATGGGACAACTTTTCTACAGAGAAATATGCTGAAGACCTTAATCAGGCAAAAACCAGACTGGATTATATAGACGATATAGATCCTGCAAATTTAAATGAAGACGTACGGCTTAGTTATGCGTTGTACAGGCAGGGACTGGAAAATGAAATTGAGGATTATAATTATAGATTTTACGATTACCCGGTAAACCAGATGTTTGGCTACCACTCTCAGTTGCCTGCTTTTCTTATAAACATGCACAGCATAGATTCCATAAGCGATGCTGAAGCCTATATTTCGAGGCTTAAGGGATTTCCTGAAGCTTTTAAAGAAATTATTGAAGGATTAAGAATAAGGGAGCAGAACCAGATTATACCACCGCGGTTTGTTTTTGATAAAGTTTTGGATGACTCCCGGAACATTATTACCGGAAGACCATTTGAGAAATCTACTGATGCAAGTACGTTACTCGCAGATTTTAAATCCAAAGTAGAGGCTCTGGATATTTCTGAAGAAGAAGAGCAGCAATTAATTGCAGAAGCCGAAACTGCACTTGTAGAGCAGGTGAAACCGGCTTATACAGAGCTAATTGCTTTTCTTGAAAATCAACAGAAGCGGGCAACCTCTGAAGCGGGGGTATGGAAATTCCCTAAAGGTGAGGAGTTTTATAACAATGCTTTAAAAAGGACAACCACTACAGATTTAACAGCAGATGAAATCCATGAAATCGGGTTAAATGAAGTTGCGCGCATCCACAGGGAAATGGAAGAAATTATGAAGGAAGTGGAATTTGAAGGTTCGCTTCAGGATTTCTTTAACTTCATGAGGACAGATGAACAATTTTTTTATGAAGATAGCGAAGAAGGACGGGCAAAGTACCTGGCTGATGCGAAAGAGATCATAGACCAGATGCGGGAAAAGCTTCCTGATTTATTTCTTACACTTCCTGAAGCCAAAATCGTGGTGAAAGCCGTGGAACCTTTCAGGGAAAAAAGTGCAGGAAAAGCTTTTTATCAGCAGCCTGCCATGGATGGCTCCCGACCGGGGACATTTTATGCCAATTTGTACGATATAAAAGCCATGCCCACTTACCAGCTGGACGCGCTGGCTTATCACGAGGGTATCCCGGGACATCATATGCAAATAGCAATCGCCCAGGAACTGGAAGAGGTTCCCGATTTCAGAAAATTCGGTTTTTATACAGCTTATGTAGAAGGTTGGGGATTGTATAGCGAGCTGCTTCCGAAAGAAATAGGTTTTTATGAAGATCCATATTCAGATTTTGGTCGCCTGGCAATGGAGCTTTGGCGAGCTGTGAGATTAGTGGTTGATACTGGAATCCATGCTAAAAAATGGACTCGTGAAGAGGGAATCGACTATTATAAACAAAATACACCCAATGCAGAAAGTGATGCAGTAAAAATGGTGGAGAGGCATATTGTAATGCCAGGCCAGGCAACAGCTTACAAAATTGGAATGAATAAAATTCTTGAGCTGCGGGAAAGAGCCAGGTCACAATTAGGAGAAAATTTTGATATACGTGAATTTCATGATGTAGTTTTGCTCGACGGAGCGATACCTTTAAATATTCTGGAACAAAAGGTTGATGAGTGGATCGCAGAGAATAAAAGTTAAAAATTAGCAATTGGAGCAAATAGAGCAAAAGGATCTTAAGTTGATAAAGCTTAGGAACAACAATCAGACTGAAGTGGAAATTCTCAATCTGGGAGCTACACTTTTTAGTATGAAAATGGATGACTCAACTGGTAAAAGGGTAAATGTAATCGTTTCTCCAAGACGACCTGAAGATTTTCTCACCGCCCGCTATAAGGATTATAATAAATTATTCGGGGCTTCTATAGGCCGTTTTGCGGGTAGAATTAGTAAGGAAGAATTTAGTATTGGGAAGGAAAAGTATGTGCTTCCGCAAAAAAATGGAGAGCATTTGCATGGAGGAGCTGAGGGATTCCAGTATAAATTATGGCATGTAGAAGAAGAAACTTCAGGAAAAAATCCATCGGTTACTTTGTCTTACTTTAGTGAGGATGGAGAAGAAGGATACCCGGGAAATTTAAAAGTTCAGGTTAACTATACGCTTTCTGAAGATGATAAACTTAGTATTACCTATACAGCAGAAACTGACAGAAACACCATCGTTAACCTTACCAATCATGCTTATTTCAATTTAAATGGAGAAGGTAGTGTGAGTGATCATTTTCTTTTTATTAATGCCGACAAAATTCTGAAGATCGATGAGAAAAATCTTCCCACGGGCGACCTTGTGAATTTACCGAAACACCCGAAAAATTTTGGTAGTAATAAACTAATTGGGAATCGGGTTTTAAATGATGCTTATGTACTAAATTCTGATGACCAGGAGGTTTCTGCGCGATTGTTCTCCCCAATGACGGGAATAAAAATGGAAATGCGCACTAATCAAAGTGCGATAATAGCTTATGCTCCTGAAGAACTGCCGTCTTCTCTAAGTTACCAGACCTCCATTTCAAAGGAATATCCTTCGATCTGTCTTGAGGCACAGAATTTTCCCGATGCTCCGCACTTCAGAAATTTTCCTTCCAGCCAGCTGGCGCCTGGAGAAAAGTACATTAATAAAATCTCGTTAAGCTTTTCAGTAAAGAAATAATATCGATAAATTTTAAAGGTAAATTTTACGTTTAAAATTTAAAATTATATATTTAACAAAATTTTAAATCGACATATGGAATTTGAATTACTGGATCAGATTGTTTTCGCAGCGTATGCGTTATTAATCATTGGGATAGGTTTATGGGTTTCCAGAGGAAAGGGAGAATCTTCAGAAGATTATTTTCTTGCCAGTAAATCTTTACCGTGGTGGGCGATAGGTACTTCCCTGATCGCAGCAAATATTTCCGCAGAGCAGTTTATAGGGATGTCTGGTTCTGGTTTTGCAATAGGTCTCGCCATAGCATCTTACGAGTGGATGGCAGCAATTACATTGCTGGTAGTGGGAAAATTCTTTTTACCCATATTTATTGAAAAGAAACTTTATACAATTCCGGAATTTGTGGAAGTACGTTATGGGACAAACCTTAAGACGATATTGGCCATTTTCTGGATTGCACTTTTTATCTTCGTTAACCTTACTTCAGTTCTTTATCTGGGTGCCACAGCTCTCGATACTATTATTGGTGTTGGAGATGGTTCCATATTTATGTATTCTATAGTAGGTCTTGCGCTCTTTGCGGCTGCGTACTCGCTTTATGGCGGACTTGCAGCTGTGGCATGGACAGATGTTGTGCAGGTGGTTCTTCTTATCGCTGGTGGTTTGATCACCACTTACATTGGCCTTACTCATGTGGCAGAAGATGGAGGAGTGATATCGGGTATGGTTTCTATCTACGAACAGGTACCAGAGAAGTTCTCTATGATCCTGGAGAAGGGAGAGATAATGACACCTAATGGAAAAGATGCCTGGTGGGATTTACCCGGATTAGCCGTGTTACTTGGAGGAATGTGGGTTGCGAACCTTTACTACTGGGGATTCAATCAATATATTATCCAAAGGACGCTGGCTGCAAAAAGTCTTCGTGAATCGCAGAAGGGAATTATCCTGGCCGGATTCCTTAAACTACTTATTCCGTTAATCGTGGTTATTCCCGGAATCATAGCTTATGTAATGAACACCGGACCTAACGGAGAGATATCTTCAGCTTTTACAGATCCTTCTTTTATTGCTGAAAGCGGAACCATTATCAATGACAACGCCTTTCCATGGCTCATAAAAGAATTTATTCCTGTAGGGCTTAAAGGCCTTGTATTGGCTGCTCTGGCCGCGGCTATCGTGTCTTCCATTGCATCGATGCTGAACTCTACGGCAACCATTTTTACCATGGATATCTATAAACCTTATTTTAGTAAAGGACGTTCTGATAAAAACCTGGTTACGGTAGGAAGGCTTTCTGCTACAATTGCTCTTATTATAGCTGTAATTCTTGCTCCGCAACTGGCAAACCTGGGTCAGGTATTTCAGTACATCCAGGAATACACGGGTATAGTGAGTCCCGGTATCCTGGCGGTATTTATGCTCGGCTTGTTTTACAAAAAGACTACTAACAAAGCAGCAATCTGGGGAGTTTTATTATCTATTCCAATAGCGCTTTATTTTAAAGTTGGTCCCAATGGATGGGTAGATAGTCCGCTATTTGTGGAGTTGCCTTTCATGCATCAAATGTTTATCACCTGGATATTAACGATGCTCATTATGGTTGGGATAAGTTATGCTGAAACAAAAGGAAGAGACCATGAAAGAGCTATTATAATTTCTAAGAAGTTATTTGAAACAGGTCCTGTTTTTAATATATGTGGTTTTGCAATTTTATTAATTGTTGCAATGTTATATGCCTTGTTCTGGTAGGAAAAAATAAGAGAAATATGTTTTTAGTTAGATAAACTGAAGCAAAAAAAGGCTGCGGAATATTGTCCGCAGCCTTTAATTTTTATAGTCAGAAAAAAGGAATATAGTTACTTCGTATAATGTTTTTCAGAAAGTTGTTTAAGAGTATTTGCAGCCATTTCTGCAGTGATATCACGCTGTGGCCCCGCAAACATTTCGTAACCAACCATAAATTTCTTTACTGTTGCAGAGCGTAAAAGCGGCGGATAAAAAGACATATGGAAATGCCATTCCGGATATTCTTTTCCGTCGGTAGGAGTTTGATGGATTCCTGAAGAGTATGGAAAAGAAGTCTCAAAAAGATTGTCGTACATGATCGTCAGTTTTTTGATAATCTCAGCAAAAGCCTGCTCTTCTTCCTCTGTAAGCTGGCCAATATGCTGGTGATGTTTCCGCGGGATAATCATCGCTTCATAAGGCCAAACCGCCCAGTAGGGAATGAGTGCTACAAAATGCTCATTTTTTACCAGGATACGTTCATCCAATTCAAGTTCCTGTTTTAAGTAATCTGCCAACAGGCTCTGTTTATTTTCCTGCCAATATTCTTTGAAGTGTTTCGATTTCTTCTGAATTTCTGTTGGGATTGAAGATTGCGACCAGATCTGTCCATGAGGATGCGGATTACTACATCCCATAACAGAACCTTTATTTTCAAAAATTTGAACATAATTGATGTTCTCTCTGCTTCCCAAATCTGCATATTCTCTTTTCCACATTTTCACCACCTTTTGAATGTCCTCCGTCTTCATCAAAGGAAGTGTAAGAGAATGATCGGGTGAAAAACAAACCACTTTGCATATTCCCTGTTCTGCTTCGGCTTTCAGCAAGCCATTATTTAGCTCTTCTTCGGGAGTATCGGGCAATAATGCTGAAAAATCGTTTGTAAAAGCAAATGGTTCTGTATAATCAGGATTGGTTTCTCCGCTGGTACGGGTATTTCCGGGGCATAAATAGCAGGAAGGATCATAATCTGGTCCTTTTTCAGAATTATGTTTCTCGGTCTTTCCCTGCCATGGTCTTTTGGTACGATGTGGGGAAACCAGAATCCATTCTCCGGTTAAAATATTGTAGCGTCTATGCGGATTGTTGTTTAATTCGTTGCTCATAATTTGGATTTTTAGCTATGCCTTAAATTCGTCAATTATCGTCCCTTCCCCGGCTGATACGGAGATAACATCCATTTTTCTATTGAATTTTTTAAAATATGCTTCAGAAATTTCTTCGGAATATTCCTCGATTTTGTCAGCTTCGATTAAATTGATCGTGCAGCCCCCAAAACCGCCGCCCATCATTCTGGAACCGTAGATAAAATCTTTGTTTCTGGAAAAATCCACCATAAAATCCAGCTCGGGGCAGCTCACTTCGTAATTATGCTGAAGACCTTCGTGGGATTGGTACATTAACTCGCCAAATTCTTTTAATTGCCCACTTTTCATGGCTTTCGAAGCTTTTTCAACCCTTTCATTCTCCTTTAAGACATAAGTGCAACGCTGATAGGTCTTTTTTGGCAATTCAGTTTTAAATTCTTCCAGCATGCCAAAACTTACTTCCCTTAGAGAAGTTGCTTCAGGGTATTTCTGCTGAATTTTTCTGACTGCTTCTTCACATTCAGCACGCCTGGTATTATATTCACTATCTGCAATACTGTGGGACACGTTGGTATTCAGCAGTAATAACTTACAATTTTTAAAGTCAGCAGGAATATATTCAGTCTCGAGGCTTTTACAATCCAGAAGAATTATATGGTCTTTTTTGCTCATTACGGAAGCAAATTGGTCCATAATTCCGCAGTTGGAGCCTACAAAGTTGTTCTCTGCACGCTGCGAAAGTTCCACAAGGTCTTGTTTGGACAAATTCAGATTAAAAAGCTGGTTTAAACCGCCGGCAAATCCGCATTCCAGGGCTGCCGAAGAACTTATTCCGGCACCTATGGGGAGTTCGCTTTTAATAATACAATCGAAGCCCTTCAGCTTTTTTCCAAGTTTCTGAATTTCATCAATTACCCCCAGCAAATAATTTTTCCAGGAATCTTCAGCTTTAGAAAAATCGTTCAGATTAAATTTAAAATAACTGTCGAAAGTGAGACTGTAAATTTGGCAATTATCGTCCGACTCATTTTTTCTGAAGTCGAACAATATCTTTTTGTCAATGGCTGTGGGCATCACAAACCCATTGTTATAATCTGTATGTTCTCCAATAAGATTAATTCTTCCCGGGGAAGCCACCTTTACTTCAGAATTAAAATCTAAGAACTGTTCCGGATATAATTTTTTGTTGTTTGAATTTTCCAAAGATTCGGTTTTTTAGTGAATTATCTTATAAAGATAATAAATGTAAAATGTACGTTAATTACATTTATGAATTATTTCTATATCTTTATTCCAAATGGAAATAATACCAATGGCAAATTTAGAAACGGATCTTTACAGTGTAAAGGACAAAATGTATGCAGCCGCAGACTGTATTATTTTTGGATTTGAAGGAGGGAGAATTAAACTGTTGCTTTTCAGAAGAAGGGTGGAGCCGTTAAAAGGGGAATGGTCGCTTATTGGGAGCTTTGTGCGTTTGGATGAAGATGTATCTGAAGCAGCAAAACGGGTTCTTAAAGAAATCACTGGCCTGGAAAATGTTTTCATGGAGCAATTAAAAGCTTATGGTAAAGCTGATAGGGATCCTGGGTTCAGATGCCTGTCGATAGCCCAATATGCTTTAATACAAATTGATGAATATGATGGGGAACTGGTGGAAAAACATGGTGCCCATTGGTTTGATATTGATGAAATTCCAGATTTGGTTTTAGATCATAACCAGATGGTACAGGATGCATTGGAGCGGCTAAAGCAAAAGGCCAGGTATCAGCCTATTGGTCTCAACCTTTTACCCGAGAAATTTACCATTCCCCAATTGCAGCAATTATATGAAGTAATCTACCAGAAGGAGTTGGACTCCAGAAATTTTCGGAAAAAATTGCTTTCTCTAAAAGTGCTGATAAAATTGGATGAAAAGGATAAAACCAATTCCAGAAGAGGAGCCTTTCTTTATAAATTTGATTATAAGACCTATCACGAACTTGAGAAATTTGGCTATAATTTTGAGATTTCTTAGTGATTATTATAACAAAGTATTTTTATGTTGAAGTATAATTAAATTACTCTCAGAAATTTTTGTATTATTAAAATAACCGTAACAACTACATTTATAAGGTCAGTATGAAAAATAAGTTCAATAGAAGAGAAGTAATAAAGAATCTGGCCTTGGGAACGGGAGCTCTTAGCCTTGGTGGTGTTAGTAGTGCCTTCAATATGCCGGAATCACCCGCTAAAGAGGATCTGAACTCTTCAAGGCTAAAAGGAAATATAAACCATTCAGTCTGCCGGTGGTGTTTCGGTGATATTCCCCTCGATAAATTTGCCCGGGAATCTGCTGAATTGGGTTTGAAAGCTATAGATCTTTTAAAACCTTCAGAATGGGCCACAGTAGAAAAGTACGGCCTTACCTGTTCTATGGCTACAGATGATTTTGCTAATATTGGAGAAGGTTTTAATGATCCCAAAAACCATAAAAAGTTACAGTTGGCTTATAAACCTCTAATTGATAAAGCTTCGGAGCATGGAATTAAGAATGTGATTTGTTTTTCAGGAAATAAAAGGCAGCTGAGTAAAGAAGAGGGCCTGGAGAATTGTGCTGTAGGGCTAACTCCATTACTAAAATATGCTGAAGAACGCGAAGTTAACCTGGTAATGGAACTTTTAAACAGCAAGGTGAACCATCCAGATTATCAATGCGACCATACCAGCTGGGGCGCTGCTTTGTGCGAAAAGATGGGATTGTCAAATTTTAAGCTGCTTTACGACATTTATCATATGCAAATTATGGAAGGGGATATTATCAGGACCATCCACAACAACCATCAGTACATCAATCACTACCATACAGCGGGGAATCCGGGTAGAAATGAGATTAATGAAACTCAGGAATTATATTACCCGGCTATTGTACGGGCGATATTAGAGACAGGCTTTGACGGATACCTTGCCCAGGAATTTGTTCCTACTTATGAGGATAAAATGGCTGCTTTAAAAGAGGCTGTTCTAATTTGTGATGTTTAATTTCTGTAAGAAAAACATAAAAATAAAAAATGGCCTAATTCTGAAGGCCATTTTTTCTCAACTTAAAATTAAACAAGCATTATCCACATTTTGAAGAGCCGCAGTCTTTGCAGGTAAGACATCCTTCCTGATAGATGAGGCTTGTGGAATTGCAATTATTACATTTTTCTTTTCTGGCCACTGTGCCATCAGCAATATAACGTTTCAAGGCACGTGCCACTCCGTTTTTCCAGGTGTTTATAGATTCTGTATCTAACTGAAGACTGGCAATAAGGTCTACCACTTTTTCTATGGACATTCCGTGGCGAAGTGTACTGGAGATAAGTTTCGCATAGTTCCAGAATTCAGGATTAAATTTATGTGAAAGACCTTCAATAGTGGTTTTATAACCTCTTTTATTCTCGTACTGGAAATCATATCTTGAAGTGCCATCCTCATTTCTGTTTTTGATGATAAGCCCTTCATTTACCCAACGCGGAATAAGAATTCCGTCCTCATCATCAGCAAAACCTGTGAAGATTTCGTAAGGACGATCATCTATTAATCCTATAAAGGCAATCCATTTATCTTTACTATTCTGAAATCTTACAACGTCTGCCTGCAGAACCTGTGGGCGTTTCGTTGGAAATGTAGAGTTTCCATTTTCTTTCTTCTTATCTTTTTTCTCATCATTTGAGATTAGAACTCCCGAGCGGGACCCATCTCTATAAACTGTTACGCCTTTACAACCTGCCTGCCATGCTTCCAGATAAAGTTGCCCTACAAGCTCTTCTGTAGCATCATTAGGTAAGTTTATGGTTACACTAATCGAATGGTCTACCCATTTTTGAACCGCTCCCTGCATTTTTACCTTACTTAGCCAATCAACATCGTTAGAAGTTGCCTGGTAATAAGGTGAAGTTTTTACAAGTTTATCCAATTCTTCCTGACTGTAGTTTTTAGTGGTGTCATGGCCGTTAACCTGCATCCACTGCTTGAAGCGGTGGTGGAAAACCACGTACTCCTCCCAGGAATCTCCAACTTCATCTACAAAATCTACGCGGGAATCTTTATCATTAGGGTTAACTTTTCTTCTTCTTTTATAAACCGGAAGAAATACAGGCTCAATCCCTGAAGAGGTCTGGGTCATCAAACTGGTCGTTCCTGTAGGGGCAATGGTAAGCAAGGCAATGTTTCTTCTTCCATACTCCAGCATGTCGTAGTAAAGCTTCTCATCAGCTTCACGCAATCTCTGTATAAACGGGTTATCTTTTTCCCTGTCGGAATCGAAAATGGCAAAAGCACCGCGCTCTTTTGCTGCAGTAACAGAGGCTTTATAAGCTTCAATGGCAATTCTTTTATGGATATCTACAGAAAAGTCCACACCCTCCTTGCTGCCGTATTTTATACCTAAACCTGCAAGCATATCGCCTTCTGCAGTAATCCCAATTCCGGTTCTTCTACCTTCCTGCGCTTTTTTCTTGATGTTAAGCCAAAGATTTCTCTCCACACCTTTAATGTCCTGATTTTCGGGATCGGCATCAATTTTCCCAAGAATGCCATCGATTTTCTCCAGTTCCAAATCAATAATGTCGTCCATTATTCGCTGTGCAGCCGCAATATGTTTGCTAAAAAGTTCGTAGTTAAAAGATGCCTTTTCAGTAAACGGATCTTCAACGTAGGAGAATAAATTAATTGCCAGCAGTCGGCAGGAATCGTAAGGACAGAGCGGAATTTCACCACAAGGATTTGTAGAAACCGTTTTATATCCAAGATCGGCATAAGCATCAGGGACAGATTCATTAATTACGGTGTCCCAGAACAATATTCCCGGCTCTGCAGATTTCCATGCGTTATGAACAATTTTCTTCCATAACTTTTCTGCTTCAATTTCTTTAGTATTTTTTGGCTCGTCGCTGTGGATGGGATACTTCTGAACATAAGAAGTGTTATTCTTTACAGCTTTCATAAAAGCATCATCTATTCTAACCGATACATTTGCCCCTGTCACTTTTCCCTGCTGCATTTTGGCATCAATAAAATCTTCAGCATCTGGATGATTGATAGAAACCGAAAGCATTAACGCTCCTCTTCTTCCATCCTGGGCTACTTCCCTTGTAGAATTGGAGTACCGTTCCATAAAAGGTACAATCCCGGTTGAGGTTAATGCTGAATTTTTTACCGGTGAGCCTTTTGGGCGTATGTGGGAAAGATCATGTCCAACACCACCACGACGTTTCATAAGCTGCACCTGCTCCTGATCTATCTTCATAATCCCCCCGTAGGAATCTGAATCTCCATCGTTGCCAATAACAAAACAGTTGGAAAGGGATGCAATCTGGTAAGGATTACCAATTCCCGCCATCGGGCTTCCCTGCGGCACGATGTATTTAAAGTCTTTGATAAGGTCAAAAACTTCATCTTCGCTCATAGGGTTAGGATACCGCTGCTCTATTCGGGCTATTTCTTTGGAAATCCTCCTGTGCATATCATTAGGAGTAAGTTCATAAATATGTCCATAAGAATCTTTTAAAGCATATTTATTTACCCAAACACGGGCAGCTAGGTCATCACCTTTAAAATATTTTAAAGAAGCCTGAAATGCCTCTTCCTGAGTGTAGGTTTTAGGAGCTGTTGGTTTTGCTTGTACTGGCATACAATTTAGATTTTTGGGATTAGTAATTCGGATAAAAACGAATGTAAATGTAGGTAAGAAAAAAAGATATTTCGAAAATTATTTTTGTAAAGTTATCAAGATATATATGTTAGTAAGTTGATTTTTAATGCATTGATAATTTATCAACATAAAAAAGTTGACAAATTTTATAACTTTATTTTTGAGAAAGAAAAGTGCTGAAATCGTGAGGTTTCAGTGGGATTAAAAATTTAAAGAAGAAAGAAAGCAGTAAATAAAGAATGAAAATTGGCAAAAAAAGAGGCTGATTGAAAAATCAATCAGCCTTCCTTGAATTAACACCTATGAAAATCCAAAATAAAACTTTTATTCTGTTGATGACCAACTTTTCGATCAACGCCCCATATTTTCATCGGAGGTAGGGAATATCTCTTAAAATAAACTGACTTATCTAATATAAGGAATCCTGTTATTAATAATCCAATTTATGCCACTAATATAGGGAAATTTTTCAAAGGAGCTTCAAAAATTATCATTTAAAAAATAATAGAAATTTTTACAATTCTATTTCTGCTTAACCTGATTTTCGAGAATGCTCTATAGCAGTATGGAAACTGAAAATGTTAGGATTTTATGATTTTAAATCATAAAACTTTAAAAAAGCCTCCTATAATCAGGGGCATTTTATGAGTTATCAACCGAAAACGTTTTAGTTTCTTGCTAAATTAGGTTATATTGTTCAAATAAAATAGCTTTGACGTAATGTCAAAGAAAATAACAAAAATAGGAGTGTTGACTTCCGGTGGAGATGCGCCTGGAATGAACGCCGCAATTAGGGCTGTAGTACGCGCCTGTTCCTACTACCACTTGGAATGTGTAGGTGTTTACAGAGGTTATCAGGGGCTTATAGAAGGTGATTTTGAAAAACTGGACGCCAGATCGGTCAGAAATGTGATCAACAGAGGTGGGACTTTTCTTAAATCTACGCGTTCTCTGGAATTTAAAACTAAAGAAGGACGTAAAAAAGCACATGATCAATTATCAGAAGCCGGTGTGGATGCACTGGTTGTAATTGGCGGGGATGGAACTTTTACAGGAGGTGTTTTTTTTAGTGATGAGTTTAATTTTCCCATTGTTGGAATTCCGGCAACCATTGATAATGATATTCATGGTACAGATTATACACTGGGTTATGATACAGCATTGAACACTGTTGTAGAGGCTATAGATAAAATTCGGGACACCGCAAGTTCTCATAACAGGCTTTTCCTTGTTGAAGTAATGGGGCGTGACGCCGGGGATATTGCTTTAAATAGCGGAATTGGTGCGGGAGCCGAAGAAATCCTTATCCCTGAAGAAGACGCCGGAGTAGCAAGAATGCTGGAGTCTTTGAAGAAAAGTAAAATGTCTGGCAAAACATCAAGTATTATTGTGGTAGCCGAAGGGGAGAAAAGTGGCAAGAATATATTTCAGCTGGCTGAATTTATTCATGAACAGGATGAGAGTTACGACATAAGAGTTTCGGTTCTTGGTCATATCCAGCGTGGAGGTTCTCCAAGTTGTTTTGATCGTGTTCTGGCCAGTAAACTAGGTGTTGGGGCAGTAGAAGCCATTATAGATGGTAAAACTAAGGTAATGATAGGTCTTCATCATCAAAATGTAGTGACTGTTCCATTAGAAACTGCAATTAAAGGAGAACCAAAAGTAGATAAAGAGTTAAGAAGGGTGGCAGACATCACTTCAGTTTAAATTTAAAAATAGAGAAATGAGTACAAAAATTGGAATTAACGGTTTTGGCCGTATTGGAAGAATAGCTTTCAGAATCGCAGCTGAAAACGACAATGTTGAAGTAGTAGCAATTAATGATTTACTGGAAGTAGATCATTTGGCATATTTGTTAGCTCATGATTCGGTACATGGGAAATTTAAAGGTGATGTATCTGTTGAAGGTGGTAATCTGGTAGTAAATGGAAAAACTATTAGAGTAACAGCAGAGCGCAATCCTGAAGATTTAAAATGGGACGAAGCTGGAGCTGAAGTAATTCTTGAATGTACAGGTATCTTTACTTTAAAAGATAAAGCTGAAGCTCACCTTAAAGCAGGCGCTAAAAAAGTGGTTATCTCTGCACCTTCTAAAGATGCTCCAATGTTTGTAATGGGCGTTAACCACAAGGACGCTAAAGCAGAAGATAAAGTAGTTTCCGGTGCTTCATGTACTACAAACTGTCTTGCTCCTCTTGCTAAAGTTATAGAAGACGAATTCGGAATTGTTGAAGGTCTTATGACGACTGTACATGCAACTACTTCTACACAATTTACTGTGGATTCTCCTTCAAAAAAGAATTTTAGATTAGGAAGAAGTGCTATGGCGAATATTATTCCTAGTTCCACCGGTGCAGCGGTTGCTGTAACTAAAGTTATTCCAGCATTAAAAGGAAAGCTTACCGGGATGGCATTTAGGGTTCCTACCACAGATGTTTCTGTAGTTGATCTTACTGTAAGAACTGAGAAGTCTGTTTCATACGACGATATTAAAGCTGCTTTCAAAAAAGCTGCTGAAGGTGACTTTAAAGGAGTTATTTCTTATACTGAAGAAATGGTAGTTTCTCAGGATTACGTTTCAGATCCTCACACATGTAACTTTGATGCTGAAGCAGGTATTGCACTAAACGATAACTTCTTTAAGTTGATCGCATGGTATGACAACGAGTACGGTTATTCCGCAAAACTTGTTGATCTGGCTGCACACGTTGCTTCTCTATAATTTTCAGACAACCTGAAAACACAGCAGTTTTGACTACCTAAAGCTGTGTTTTCAGGTTTTTTATATCTCATAATCAAATAACTACTCATGATTTTAATTACAGATGGAGGATCCACCAAGTGCGATTGGATTCTTTTGGATCATCAGGGAGAACAGGTTTTTAAAACCAGGACCAAAGGTCTGAATCCCGCAGTATTTCCTGAACTTGTTCTGGAACAACGCATAGAGGAAAATCCGGAACTAAGGGAAGTAAGGGACAAGATAGAGAAAGTCCACTTTTTTGGAGCGGGATGTGGTACAGAAACACCTAAAAAACTTCTTGAGGATATTATTGGTAACTTTTTCACAAATGCTGAGGAGGTGATTGTGCGGGAAGACACTGTTGCAGCTGTTTATGCGACAGGTACAGAACCTGGAATTGTTTGTATTCTTGGAACAGGTTCAAATAGTAGTTATTATGATGGGGAGGAAATTCACCAAACCATAGCTTCACTGGGATTCATTCTTATGGACGAAGCCAGCGGAAATTATTTCGGGAAAAGGCTAATCCGGGATTATTATTATAAAAGAATGCCGCCGGAATTGGTAGTGAAATTTGAAGAAAAGTTCAATCTGGATTCAGACGATATAAAGAAAAATCTTTACAGAAGAGAAAATCCAAATACTTATCTCGCGTCTTTTGCTGAATTCATTTTCACCAATGAGAGAAATGGCTACTTCTATAAACTTGTATATGAAGGTATTCACGATTTTGTTCAGAGTAGGGTGTTGTGCTACAAGCAGGCGCAGAGTGTGCCCATTCACTTTATTGGAAGTATAGCCTATTTTAGTGAAGATATAATACGTGCTGTTTTACAGCCTTACGGACTGGAAATTGGTAATATCGTGCGCCGGCCAATTGACGGGTTAATTGCACATTATCAAAAGAATTTTTTTAATAAATAATTTCTTTTTCCATAAAGCATTAAGATAATGTTCCTGTGCTTTTTTGCATTGGAAACTTTAGAAAAGTAAGGCCGATTCACTCAAGGATTCGGCCTTTTTCTTTTTTTTCGTGGAGAACAAGAGAGATAGATTCCAGAAAAAATAATGCTCTGCTCTTTAAAGAATATTTCAGAGAATATTTTCAAGGATCAAACCCCGGACGAATATTCTTTAAAAAAAATCAGTACATTTAAAAAATTAATTGTTTTAGATGCTTGTTAAGGTTTACGGTAGTGCTGTATTTGGAGTAGAGGCAACCACAATTACCGTAGAGGTTAACGTGGCAACCGGAATAGGTTATCATCTTGTTGGATTGCCGGACAATGCTGTTAAAGAAAGTAGTTTTAGAATAGCGGCCGCCCTTCAGAATAACGGCTATAAGTTTCCCGGAAAAAAAATTATCGTAAACATGGCTCCGGCCGATCTTCGGAAAGAAGGTTCTGCTTACGATCTCACTTTTGCACTCGGTATTTTAGCAGCTTCAGATCAAATCAAAGCTGAAAATATTTCAGATTATTTAATAATGGGAGAGCTTTCACTTGATGGAAGTTTAAAGCCTATAAGAGGAGCACTTCCAATTGCTATTAAGGCTAAAGAGGAAGGTTTTAAAGGCTTTATCCTGCCTATGCAGAATGCTAAAGAAGCCGCAATTGTTAAAGGACTTGATGTGTATGGCGTAGATAATATCCTTCAGGTAATTAACTTCTTTAATGAAGGTGAAGCATTGGAAAAGACAATTATCGATACAAGGGAGGAGTTTTATAAAAATCTTGATCACCTGGAGCACGATTTTGCTGATGTAAAAGGGCAGGAATCGATAAAACGTTGTATGGAAATTGCTGCAGCCGGCGGTCACAACATTATTCTTATAGGTCCACCGGGAGCGGGAAAAACGATGCTTGCCAAGCGCTTACCAAGTATTTTACCTCCCATGACTTTGCACGAGGCATTGGAAACTACCAAAATTCATAGTGTCGTTGGACGAATAAAAGATCACGTGGGATTAATGTCTCAACGGCCGTTTAGGAGTCCGCACCATACCATTTCAGATGTCGCATTAGTCGGAGGAGGAGCTTATCCGCAACCGGGAGAGATTTCCCTTTCCCACAACGGTGTCTTATTCCTGGATGAACTTCCGGAATTTAAAAGAGGTGTGCTTGAAGTAATGCGGCAACCATTGGAGGACCGTGAAGTAACGATCTCCAGGGCAAAATTTACGGTTACCTACCCTTCAAGTTTTATGCTGGTGGCAAGCATGAACCCCAGCCCCAGCGGATTTTTTAATGATCCTGGTGGGCCGGCTTCGTCTTCTCCTGGTGAAATGCAGCGTTATCTAAGTAAAATTAGTGGTCCTCTTCTGGATCGTATAGATATTCATATAGAAGTTACCCCTGTGCCTTTCGATAAGCTTAGCGAAGAGAGAAAAGGGGAAAGCAGTATGGAAATTAGAGAGCGGGTAACCAAAGCTAGGCAACTGCAGACTAAAAGATTTGAAAGTTTTGAAAACACACACTATAATGCTCAAATGAGTGTAAAACACATAAGGCAATTTTGTGAGCTTAATGATTCTTCAAAAACGCTGCTAAAAACTGCCATGGAACGCCTTAATCTTTCTGCAAGAGCGTATGATAGAATTCTGAAAGTATCCCGTACTATTGCAGACATAGAAGCTTCAGAAAACATTAAAGATCATCACATAAGTGAAGCTATTCAGTACAGGAGCCTGGACAGGGAAGGATGGCTGGGCTGATAAAAAGATGATTTACAGATATCGGATAACTTTATACAAAAAACTTCTTTTTGAAAATACTATGGGGGTAATGAAAAAAATTATAGGCTTGATAATTATTATTTTATTTATTGGTTGTAAAGGTGATAAAACCAAGGAGATGGAGGAAGTTTCTGCTTCAGAAAGTGACAGTTTATCTGATGAGAATTTCATTTCCGAATCTATTTTAGGTGAAGAAGCAGTGGAATTTAATTTTGAAAAAGCGAATAGACTTGCAGATTTACCACTGGGTTGCATAGAAACAGAATATCCCAATAAATTGGGTCAGACTTTAGAAAATAAGGAAGCCTTGGGAACGCCACAGGAACTTCACCCGGCTTTTTATGGATGTTTTGACTGGCACTCTTCTGTTCATGCACATTGGTCCCTGGTGAGTCTTCTTAAGCAATTTCCGGATTTGGAAAAGGAAGAAGAAATCCGGGAAAAATTACAAAAATCTCTTTCTGCGGAAAATATCATGGGTGAAGTAGAGTACTTTCAAAGAACTCAGAGTGATTCTTACGAGCGCACCTATGGTTGGGCATGGTTGCTAAAGCTTGCAGAAGAACTCAAAACCTGGGAGGATCCCCTGGCTAAAGAACTTGATGCTAATTTACAGCCCCTTACAGATTTAATAGTTCAGCGCTATGTTGATTTTCTGCCCAAATTAAATTATCCGGTTAGGGTAGGGGAGCATTCCAATACTGCCTTTGGAATGAGTTTCGCATATGACTTTGCGAATAGTACCGCGAACCAGGACCTGATGGACGCAATTTCTAAGCGTGCCAGAGATTTCTACTTAAATGATGATGACTGCCCCATTAGCTGGGAGCCGGGAGGATATGATTTTCTTTCTCCATGCCTGCAGGAGGTGGATATTATGTTGCGTATCCTGCCAAGAAATGCGTTTAATCTCTGGATAGAAGATTTTATGCCAGACCTGAAAAACGAAGATTTCACAATGGAAGTTGGGGAAGTATCAGATCGTTCAGACGGTAAGCTGGTACATTTGGATGGCCTGAACTTTAGCAGGGCATGGGTTTTTTACCATTTAGCAAATACGTATCCTGAAGATTATGGTTATTTAAGAACTTTGGCAAATGAGCATGTTTCTTATTCCTTTCCAAATTTGGTAGGGGATAGTTATGAGGGTGGTCATTGGCTGGGAAGTTTTGCTATATATGCTTTACAAGCCGCCTCTAAAGAATAGTTTAGAAAGATATTTTCTAGAATATCCTCATTCAGGGTCTTTCCCGGTTACCTGCACCGGCGCAGGACTCTCGTATGAACATCTGCTGTGACAGGCTATATGGTTGCTGCTCTCCCTTACCCAGATATTCAGCTACAGAAGGAGACCCTGGAGGGGGTTGAAGTAATCACCAGCAATTATTGAGGACGATAATTGCCAAAAAATGCGGGTACCTTATTTAATCGAATACTTTGTCTGTTCTGGGTTTGTTACTATTGTGACCTTCTGAAGTAAAACCGACATAAATAGTTCGGGTTTTATGAGATGCTGCTGTAATTCTTCTTCGGGTAATCGCTATTTTCTTATTTTGAGGGGTGAAGAAGTTTCCGTTTTAGAAATTATATTATGTTAATGTTTTTCGACGGATTTCTATTCGCGGCGTAATAAGAACCAGATAATTAATGAAGAAAATACATATTAACTGCGATTTAGGAGAAGGGGGTGAGTATGACGATAAGCTTATGCCTTTAATATCTGCCTGCAATATTGCCTGCGGAGGTCACGCGGGAAATCAGGAGACTATCAGTAGAACGATAGATCTCGCTATTGCGAATAATGTGGAAATTGGTGCTCACCCTTCTTATCCCGATAAAGAAAACTTCGGAAGAAAATCAATGCTGATTTCAGAAGAAGAACTGGAGGAGTCAATTATAAATCAGGTGCAATTAGTGCAGAGAATTGCCGCTGAAAAGGGAGCTGAAATGATCCATATAAAACCACATGGAGCACTTTATAATGATGCTGCAAAAAATGAAAAAGTCGCTAAAATTGTTCTGAATTCTCTAAGTAAAATTGGTGGGAATTGCGCTCTTTATGCACCATATAATTCGGTAATTTCAAAGCTGGCAAAAGGAGAAATTAACGTAGTTTTTGAAGCCTTTGCAGATCGAAATTATAATGAAGATTTTAGCCTTGTTTCAAGGTCAGATCCACAAGCTGTTTTGCACCAAAAAGAAGATGTTTTTCAGCATGTTTTTTATATGTTTTCTGAAGAAAAAGTTGCCACTTTAAGTGGTGTAAAAAAGAACTTCAAAGCCTATACATTTTGTCTGCATAGTGACACTAAAAATGCGGTGGAAATCCTTCAGTATTTAGATCGAAAACTGGTAAAAATGAATATTAAAATTCAGAAGAAATGACTAAGGATTTTCCAATAATCAGACCCATGGGGGAGCGGGCAATTCTAATAGAATTTCAACCGGAAATTGATGAAGAAATCCTTCAGAAGTTACTTGCTGTCAAATTTTTAGTTGAAGATTTTTATATTAAAGAAAAGGTTGAGGTAACGAATGCATATAACTCGTTATTAGTTTTTTATGTTTCAGGTATAGAAGATGTCTATGGTGAGTTATCTAAGTTGGAAAGTCTTATGAATGGTGCTAAGATAGGAAATAAAATTTATGGTAAGACTTATTACCTTCCTGTCTGCTATAGTAAGGAATTCGGCCTTGATCTGGAGTTGATTTCAGAAAAAAATCAGCTGAGTATTGAGGAGATAGTCAGCCTTCATACAGCACCTTTTTACACTGTTTATTTTATGGGGTTTTTGCCCGGATTTTTGTACCTCGGAGGACTGGATGAAAAGCTTCATATTTCCAGGAAAAAGGAACCCAGGATGAAGATCGAAAAAGGTGCCGTGGGAATAGGGGAAAAGCAGACAGGAATTTATCCTCAACCCAGCCCGGGAGGATGGCAAATTATAGGTAATTGTCCGGTGGATTTTTTTGATAAAAACAGCCTTCCTCCCTCTAAAATTTCTTCCGGAGATATGTTAAAATTTTATGCTGTTTCAAAAGAAGAATACACGGGAATTTCCGAAGAAGTAAAAGCTGGAAATTACGAATTAAAAGTAAAAGATAACCATGGCGAAAATTGACATTTTACAGCCCGGACTTTTTTCTACTATTCAGGATATGGGCAGGTTCGGATTTCTTAATTTCGGAGTTCCACAAAGTGGTGCTATGGATTTTTATGCTGCTAAAATTGCAAATCTCATTTTGAGAAATAAAGCTAATGATGCTGTTCTTGAAATTACACAGATGGGTCCTAAATTGCAATTTTCGGCTGCTACGGAAATCGCCATTGCCGGAGCAGATCTTTCACCAAAAATTAATAATGATCAGGTTCAAAATAATTCTGTTTTGAAAATAAGTGCCGGGGATACTCTTTCTTTTGGAAGGAGGAAAAACGGTTGTCGTACTTATTTAGCTATTAAGGATGGTTTTGACACGGAATATCTCATGAATAGTAGAAGCTGGTATACAGGATTAACTGAAAAATATAAACTTGAAAAAGGTATGGCTCTGCCTTATAACTCTTTTGAGAAGAGTGAGCCGGTGACCCATTCTTCTGTAAAGTTCTTTTCAGGATACTTAGATTCCCGAAATATCGAAGCTTATCCCGGGCCTGAATATTTTAAACTTTGTGAAGCACAGAGAGCGCTGTTAATGGAAACCGAATATGGCATTGGAAGAGATAATAACCGCATGGCGATTCAAATGGTGGAGCCGCTGGTTAATGATTTAGATCCAATTTTAACCGGACCTGTTTTACCCGGTACTGTGCAACTAACGCCTTCCGGAAGATTAATTGTTCTTATGAGAGATTGTCAGACCACGGGAGGGTATCCCAGAATCCTTCAATTGAGTGAGAAGGGCATTAGTTGTCTTGCGCAAAAAGTAGCAGGAGAAAAAGTGAGATTTACAGTTAAAAGTCAGGTTAATAAAAAAAGTGCTGCATTAGCGTTAAAAAAATAATAGTGACCCTACTCAGCATTATTTCACGCTTCAACAGCACTTTTTTGTCCCCAAAACACTTTAGCTTTACTAAAATGATATTGTAAAATTACCCGAAACTTATATTCTCTACAAGGGGAAAAATCCCCTTTTTATAAAGATCCATTTTAATGATTTCATGACGCATCTGAAATGCACAATGAGAAAGATTTTAAGGCAATAATTGGCATTTTTAGCCTACTATCTTCGTTTTCAGCCCATCAACAGACAACCGAAAAATCAGGTTTTAAAACTTTTTATTACTATTTTAGCTAATAGTTTTAGTTTAGCATTGTTTTTGATATTTTATTGAAAAATTAACTAATGAAAATTCGTTTCCTGTTATTCTTTATATTTTCTATGAGTATCTATACTTCAGATGCTCAGGAGTACTGGGATCCTGAAGATTTTGAAATCGGAAACCGCGAAATTAAGTCCCCACTGCTTGAAGTAGGATTTGTCTGGGTTCAGGAAAAGCAATTTAATTTGCCAAGCGGAGAATATTTAAATAAAGATCCTTTTGCAAAAAAATCTGTGGATTTAAGAGCTGTACTTGCCCAACAGAAGAATGAAAAACCAAGGACGGTAGAAATTGACCTTAGATTACCTCAAAAAGAGAAAAAAGCGATCGAAATCAGCAGCGGGGAAAATGAGTTCTCCAGGAATCAGAATTTCTCACCAAATCCTTTTTATCCTTACGGGAATAATTTTGGCCGACAGGATTATCTTAGGAATGGCAGTCGTTTTAATCGCCACTACTCCAATTTCCAAAGAATTTATTTTTGATCTTTATCTTCTAACAAATAAATTCCGTCGTCTTTTATTTCTATACGTCGCTGCTTATACAAAGTTCCGGCGGCTCGTTTAAAGCTTTTCTTGCTCATTTCCAGAATCCGCATTATTTCCTTTGGGTCAGACTTATCGGTAACCGGTAAATAGCCGATATTACGTTCCAGTTCATCCAGGATAAGCTGCGCATTAGGCTCTATACTTCGGTAACCGGGGCGTTGCAGGGTGACATCAATTTTCCCGTCCGGCCGGGTCTTCTTAATAAAGCCTCTTAATCTATCCCCTACATTTATAGGCTGAAAAATATCATCTTTATAAATTAATCCCAGGTGGATCTCATTAACAATTACGTTGTAACCCAAATCTGTTTTATTACTGATAATAAGGTCGACCTCTTCAAAAGGTTCAACGGTCAATTCAGAATTATCTAAAAATGCATGCACTTTGCTGGACGCCACTAAACGGTCAGTTTCAAGATCGAGGTAGCAAAAAACCAAATATCGGCTTCCGATAGTCATAGGATAAACCTGCTCCTTAAAAGGAACAAAAAGGTGTTTTTCCAGTCCCCAATCCAAAAATGCACCAAAATCAGTAACCTCAACACACTTCAGCATGGCAAACTCATCGAGTTTTATGAGCGGATTTAAAGTAGTTGCCACAGGCCGCTCTTCATGATCCAGGTAAACAAATACATTTATTTCATCCTCGAGTTCAAATTGCTCCGGAATGTATTTATTCGGAAGCAAAACATCGTTTCCATCATCATCCCGAAGGAATAATCCCGGTTCTGTTTCCCTGTCTATCGTAAGGACGTGATATTCGCCAATTCTAAGCATACTACTAATTTATTTTGCAAAGGTAGGATATATTTTTGCACTGGCGATAAGCTGAAAGTGATTGAAAGAAGTCAAAGAGTTAAAAAGTGAAAAAGGTAAAGTAAATGGTGCTTCTGCGAAAATCCGCGGAATCTGCGGGAGTTATTTTGAGAGAGATATTTTATATTGGAAAGTTTATCTTGAAGCAAGCGATAAGCTGCAAGCCGATAATTGCCATTTTTGCAATGAAGTTACAAAGAGAACGAGTGAAAAAGCTAAAATAGATGGTACATTCTGCGAAAATCAGCGACATCTGCGGGAGCCATTTTGATAAGTATATTTTATATTGGTGTATCCGTGGTAAAAAAAATTCGAACCGAAAATTGACATTTTTAAACCTCTCTTTGTCTAGCAGCATTGAACTTCACTCTGAACTATTCACTTTCCACTTTTCACTACTTTACCCTCTCATAAAACTAAAATACTCCAGCAACACTTCGTCATTTACTTTACGCGGAGTAAATATTTCAAGTAGTTTCGGCTGTTCCGAAGCTTCAAAGAAATGCTTTATTGCTTCTTTGGTTTCTTCAGAAGAAGATGCTGCTTCATATTCAAATCCGTACATCTCGCACAGTGATTTCGCTTTTAGATTATGCGTGGTTTCGAAGTAAGTTTCAAAATTTTCAGTATTCTTATTGCCCGGTAAAATCCGGAAGATTCCGCCGCCACTATTGTTCAGGACGATAATTCTAAAATTTGAAGGAATATAATTGTTCCAAAGCGCATTGCTGTCGTAGAAAAAACTCAAATCCCCAGCGATCATCAGCGTTGGTTCCTTATTCAAACTTGCCGCACCCACGGCGGTAGAAATGCTGCCGTCTATACCGCTGGTGCCACGGTTGCAGAAAATCCGCAGGCTCTCTTTCCACTTAAATAACTGCGCATACCGGATGGTGGAACTATTGCCCAAATGCAGGATATAATTTTCGGGAACGGCAGGAACAATAAACTGCATCGCCTTTAAATCTGAATACGGAATTTCATCCATATATTGCTCATGCCGCGCCTGCCGCTTTTTCTTAGTATTCTTCCAATATTCAGCGTAATCACTGTCAATTTTCTGGGTAAGCGGAAGAAAATGAGCAAAAAATGAATTTACCGAAACTTCAAAGTGCTTGTTTAAACAGAAGAACGTATTATATGCCTTTTTTGGATCTACATGCCAGTGCTGCTTTGGATTGTGGTTCCGAAGAAAAGCTTTAATTTTCTTGGAAACAATCATTCCGCCGAAGGTGAGCAGGATATCCGGCTGCAGCATTTTAAACAATTCTTCGCGGTTATCATCCTTTTCGATCGGCCCGATAATAGTATCTATCCTGGTAAAGAATTCGGGATGGTTAAGGTTGGAAGTAGTTTCAGTAAAAACAATAACCGATTCATCCTTAGCCAATTGCTCCAGAAACTGCTGCTCTACCGCATTTGGTTGCGCAACTCCAACAATTACCATTTTTCGCTTAGCCTTACTCCACAATGCTGCGTAAGACTCCAGCTGACTTTCTGTATAATTTCTTTCTTTAATTTCGGGTAAAATCTGTAATGGATCCACTTCCACGTTTTCAACAAGATCGTATAAAGGCTCATAAAACGGAACATTTATATGCACCGGCCCCGCTCCTTCTATAGCTTTGTTCAGGGCGAGATTTATTTCGCGCTCATTGTGTTTCTGAGATTCAAACTGTTTCTGCTGAAGTTTTTTATCGGAAACTTGCGATTCCAGCACAACTTCAGAATATAAATTAGCGGAACAAAGAATATGGTTTTCAAAGACGTTTTTCTGCCTGATGGTTTGTCCATCGCCAATATCTATCCGCTCCACAGGCCGGTCTGCTGAAATTACCACCAGCGGAATATCACTATAAAAAGCTTCGGCAACCGCCGGATAATAATTCAGCAAAGCTGAACCCGAAGTACAAACCAAAGCCACAGGTTTTTGAAGTTGCTGCGCCATCCCAATAGCAAAAAAGGCCGCGCAACGCTCGTCTACAATGCTGTAAGCTTTTATCTCCGGATGATGGGTAAAGCCTATGGTGAGCGGTGCATTTCTAGAACCCGGGGAAATTACTACGTGATTTATATTTTTCGCAACACAAAGTGCAACTATGGATCGTGCTACGGGTATTTTTGAATGTTTCACAGATTATCTTTAAAACTATAATTGCAGGCTGACCAGACCTCACAGGTTTTAAAAACTGTGAGGTCTCTGAAGACTGTAAATTTTATCATCAAAATTACAAATTCTAAGAAGGGAACTATATGTTTTTAAATCTTATTTCACCAATACCGCCTTCATCGTATGGGATTTATTTACCGTTTCTTCCCATTCCAGCGACGGATTGGAACCTTCAGTAATTCCACCTCCTACGAATAGATTTGCAATTCCAGCATCTAATTTTATACACCTCAGGTTTACATATAAAGATGTTTGCCTGGAAATGCTCGCATATGCCTGATTCTCCTGATTTCTTCGGTTTGAATTTCGTTTTTTCTCGGTTTTTAGGTTTAGTTCTCCTAAATATCCGGTGTAAAACTCACGGTCGTAATCTTCATTTTTCAGAATAAATTTCTTAGCTGAAGCTTTCGGAATGCCACAAACTGCCGGAGTTGGATGCAATGCCGAAATTAGCTTTTTCAGGTCTGCTGTGTCAGGATTTAAAGTTCCTTCAACATCGGTGCGTAGATGCAACAAATTTCCCGCTTTAGAAGTATATGGTTTTGACGGAGTAATTTCCCCGGAATCAGAAGTGAATTTGTGCAGGTTTTCCAGAATTGCGTCGGTCACGATTTGCTGCTCATCTTTCTCTTTTTCACCCCATTCCACATGGGTAGTCTGATGAAAAGACTGGGTGCCGGCAAGAGCCATGGTCTTAAATTTATTCCGTTCTACCTGCAATAAAGTTTCCGGAGTAGCACCAAGCCACGCCCCGGTTTCCGGATGAAACCACAGATAAACAAATGCGGAGTTGTATTTCTTCAGCATGTTTTTAAAAATCCCAATCACCTCTAACTGGTGCTGAACACTTTCGGTCCTGGAAAGCACTACTTTTTTCAGCCTTCCCGCCTTTATCTCATCAATACCTTTTTGTACCAGATTTTCATGTTCAACCCGCGCCTGCTTCCTGAGTTGGTTTGGCGGAAAAGGGGCGTCCAGTTTTTTGACATTTTTATGATCTTCTTCAAAGAAATATTCAGTTTCAATTTCTTCTGAAAATTCAGAGGGTACGATAAAAGCATCATTTTCATCATTAAAGGGAGAAAAAACAAAACCACTTTCAGAATAATCTTCCACTTTGTGTGTTGTGAAATCCCTTTGCAATAAAGCCCTGGTAGACTGATGAAAATTGGCATTTTTCGGCTTGCGGTATGCCACAAAAGGAAGTCCTTTTTCTATATGTTTCTCTAATTTTATAAAAAATTCTTCGGAATCGATCATCTACTTATTTTTAGGTAATGCTATGGTCGTCAGTTTTACCAGGGAAATCAGGTTGTCATCTTCATCTGTAATCTTGATTTCCCAAAGCTGAGTGGTACGGCCTTTATGGATATAAGTGGCTTTTGCAAAAACGTAACCTTCAGAAATACTTTTTATATGATTCGCCGAAATCTCTATACCGCGGACAAAAAATTCTTCAGTATTCAGAAAAACGTAACTCGCCAGGCTGCCCACGCTTTCTGCAAGCGCAACACTCGCCCCGCCATGAAGAACTCCATCTGGCTGGTGAACCTTAGAAGTCACGGGCATTTTTGCCACCAGGTAATCCTCACCAACTTCAGTAAACTCAATATCAAGGGTTTCCATCAAAGTATTTTTACATACCTTTTTGGACAACTCGAGAATTTCCTCTTTGGTCATAGCAATAAGATTGGTTTCTTTGTAAAAATACAAAACCGCACCCTAAAAATGAGCACCGAAAAGCAGCTTTCTTACCAGATCACCAATACGTACAGCGTGTTGAATGAGTTTACTCCTAAAACCAAAACGATTTGGGTTGTTTGCCACGGAATTGGCTATCTGAGTCGTTATTTCCTGCGATATTTTACTGAATTGAACCCGGAAGAAAATTATATTATCGCCCCACAGGCACAATCTAAATATTACCTGAATAATGAGTATAAACACGTTGGCGCCTCGTGGCTTACCCGGGAAAATACTGAAGCCGAAATAGAAAATGTACTTAATTATCTTGATGAAGTATATAAAACTGAAAATTTAGGAGAGGCTCCAAATTTGTCAATTTTCGGCTATTCCCAGGGGGTTTCGGTCGCTGCACGTTGGGTTGCCCGAAGAAAAATCAAGTGTGACCGCTTAATTATGCACTCCGGAAAAGTTCCTTCAGAATTAAAACCGGAAGATTTCGATTTTCTAAATAATTCGCAGTTTTCCTTTATCTATGGAACTGAAGATGAGTACCTGAAAAAGGCAATTATCGATATTGAAGAAGAACATCTGCGGAATCTGTTTCCAAAAAACCTGGAAATTCTAACATTTGATGGCGGACATGAAGTGAACCGGACTATAATTTCGAAATTTGCTTAATTTCATGTGCCGTGTGCTAAAAATCATTTCGAGATGCCAATGCATTGAAGCAATCGCTGAATAAGATTACTTCGCTACGCTCGTATGACTTATTCAGATAATTCGAAATTATATGAAACAGAAATCTTCTTCAGCTAAAAAATCTAAAACCTCTTTGCTTAAAAGTATTGGCCCCGGATTTCTGCTGGCGGGAGCTGCTATTGGAGTTTCTCATCTTATTCAGGCTACGCGTGCCGGCGCTGATTATGGTTTTATCCTGATCTGGGCATTGATCATCGCCTGTATCTCTAAATATCCATTTCTGGAATTTGGCCCACGATATGCCGCGGCCACAGGAGAGCATCTCATCGCTGGTTATAAAAAGATGGGGCGTTTTCCATATTGGATCTATATAATCATCACAACAGGAAGTATGTTTATTATCCAGGCCGCGGTCACGATCGTTACCGCCGGTCTTGCTGAACGACTTTTTAATTTTGGTTGGTCTCCTTTTATCTGGAGTTTTGTAATCCTGGGTTCTTGTATTGCGCTGTTGCTTATCGGGAAATATCCCGGGCTGGATAAGAGTATGAAAATTATTGTTAGCTTTTTGACTATTGCCACATTGGTTGCTGTGGTCATGGCTTTTGGTGCAGGAACGGTGGGAGATGCCGTAAATACTGAAGCTCCCTCTGTATGGACAACCGCAAGTATAGGTTTTGTTATAGCATTTATGGGGTGGATGCCCATACCGCTCGATGCTTCTGTTTGGCACAGCATCTGGACTAAGGAAAAAGCTGTGCAGGCAAAACAGAAACTTTCTGTACGCGGTGCCTTTGTAGACTTTAATGTGGGATATCTTTCTGCCGCTTTTATTGGACTATTATTCTTCCTGCTTGGAGTGCTGGTAATGTTTGGCAGCGGAACTTCCTTTTCCAGTAACAGCGTGGAATTTGCCACTCAGCTCATAGATCTCTACGGAAGGACGTTGGGAAACTGGAGCAAACCCATAATTTCTGTAGCTGCTTTTGTCACTATGCTAAGTACTGTACTCACTGTTACCGATGCGTATCCAAGGGTGATTTCAGAATTAAAAAACCCGGAAAAAGACTTGCCTCAGGATAAAAAAGAGAAGTGGAAGATTTACCAGATTTCGATATTTGCCATTCCCGTGCTGTCACTTTGTATCCTGTTTTTTCTTTCCGGTTCCTTTACGATATTGGTAGATTTCGCGGCAGGACTCTCATTTTTATCAGCTCCGTTTTTAGCATGGTTTAACTACAAATTGGTCACCGGCAAACAAATGCCGAAAAAACATCGTCCGAAAAAGAACTACACAATTTTCAGCCTGATTTGCTTCGGATTTTTGGTGGTTTTTAACTTAGTGTATATTCACTATTCATTTTTTCAGTAAAAACTAAATTAGCTACGTGCATTGAAGTATAAATTACTTATAACATAACCATTTTTTAAATTTAACTTCACATTAGAAAGAGAAGAAAAAACAATCTTTGTTCTGGCTCTAATTAGAGCAATTTCATTAATCATGGTTTTTGTCGACTTGATTTATGAAGAAGCCGTCTCACGGGACGGCTTTTCTTATAACTTCATTTAAGCATAATGTCTACATAACATTAATTTAACATTCTTTTTGGTTCTTTGCACCGACAAAAACCAAGAGTAATGAGATATCCGTGGCACCTGCTAACGGCATTTTTGCTGATAGTAACATGTAATACTATGGCGCAGGAAATTATGTCCAGTAAATTCGGAAAAGGACTTATTAATTTTACTGCAAAAGATAGTTCCTATAGCTTTAAATTTGCTACCCGCATCCAGTCCCTCTATACTTCCCAATGGGATTATCCCGAAAATGGAAATCTTAGGAGAGGAAACTCCAACATGCTTGTTAGAAGGGCCCGTTTAAAATTTTCGGGTTTTGCCTATTCTCCAAAACTGGAATATAAAATTGAGTTGGGACTGTCCAACAGCGACATTTCCGGTGCTTCTGAATATACCGGCAATGCGCCACGATATATTCTGGATGCAGTAATTTTCTGGAATTTTTATCAGAATTTTGAGCTATGGCTGGGGCAGACCAAATTACCGGGAAACAGGGAAAGGGTAATCTCTTCGGCAAATATGCAAACAGTAGACCGCTCCCTCGTAAACAGCCGCTTTAATGTAGACCGGGAGACCGGTGTGCAGCTACGCCACTTTTTTTATGCGGGCGATAATGTGCTTTTTAGGGAGGCCATTTCACTCTCCCAGGGCGAAGGACGCAACGTGACCACTGGAAATATTGGCGGGCACCATATTGTGGCAAGAGCTGAAGTGCTTCCTTTCGGCGATTTTAATGCCTACTCGGGAGCTGATCTTGAGCGCGAACCATCACCGAAATTAGCAGTAGGCGCAAGTTATAGTTTTAATAATGATGCCGTAAGATCAAATTCTGTTTCCGGAAGGTACCTGATCACCAACGACGGATTTCATCAAACCGACATTACCACTTATTTTCTGGACCTTATGTTCAAGTACCGCGGATTGAATGTAATGGCAGAAGCTGCAAAACGTACCGCAGATGATCCTGTAGCTGTGCATGGAGATGGTAGTCCTACCGGAAATGTGGTTCTGGTGGGAGACGGAATTAATGTACAGGCAGGATATGTCTTTAAAAATAACTATGAGATTGTGGGCCGCTATACCGGGATTGATCTTGACAATCAATATATAAATCGCGGTATCGAAAAGCAATACACTTTAGGCCTCTCGAAGTATATTGTTGGCCATAAACTTAAGGTGCAAACAGATCTTAGTTATAATGATTTTGATAATAACACAGATGATGGCCTAATGTACCGCCTGCAGGTAGATATTCACTTTTAATCATTATTGTCTCTAAAGATGTAATTAGTGGACAGCCTGCTCCTAAAAAAAAGCGCGATAACCTGAAAATAGACAGGAAAACGCGCATTAATTCTTTCAGTATTAATTATTCACCAGTAAGTTTTTCTCTCTAGTTTCTGAAACAGCTGTATCTGTAAGGGTTTTGAGATAGGCTATTAGAGCTTTTTGTTCGCTGTCATCGAGAGTCAATTCATCAAAAGGCAACGTTTGGTGCGGCAAATCGAAGCCTAATCCTGCTCCTCCACCTAAGTTATAAAAGTCGATTACTTCCTCCAGCGTTTCATAAACTCCGTTATGCATATAAGGTGCTGTTACAGCAGAATTTCTTACTGTTGGTGTCTTAAACATACCCTTCTGAATTTCTACTCCGTATTTCCAATAGAAACCAAAATCATCATCCAGTTTTAAATTTTGAGCAGTTTCGGGTACTCCAATAACTTCTCTTTCTGTCTCCTTAAAAAATGGTGGTACCGTACCGTTGGTAAGCGGCATAAAATGGCAGGTGGCGCAAAGTGCTTTGCCCATAAAAAGGTTAAAACCATGTTTTTCTTCCGCAGTAAAAGTATTCTCCTCTCCCCGAATGTTACGATCAAACTTCGAATTAAAACCATTAAGGCTGGCAATGTATGCCGACAAGGCTTTAATAACATCGGTATTTCTTCCGGAAATTTGTCCGAAAGCTTCACGGATCATTTCTTTATAAGCCGGATCTTCAAGAATCCCTTCTGAAAATTGATGTACGCCCGTGTTAAACTCTTTATCGTTCGTAAAAACTGAAGAAATCTGATCCATTAAATTTTCTGAACGACCGTCCCAAAAGAAGCTTTGTTGAAAAGCAACATTTATTAATGTGGGAGTATTGCGCTGAAGGTGATTTCCCTGATTATCCAGATTAGCCACCATACCATCTGAATAAGCATTTTCCGGAACATGACAGGTGGCGCAAGACATTTTCTTGTCTTCAGAAAGGTTTTTATCAAAGAAGAGTTTCTCTCCCAAAGCAATTTGTTTTTCTGAAGGATTCCTGTTCATCGCAGGCATAAAGAAATTTGCATTAAAAGAATCTTCTTCAAAAAAAGTGGACGCATCAAAATTGAATGGGGAGCTAACTTTCCCATCCCAAAGCCTGCTTTCTTTTCTTACAGCAACCCAGGTAGAAGTTACAGGATTCATATAATCCCGAATAAAAGTAAACCTGTCAAAATTTTCGAAGTTCTTATCTTGTTCAACAAATGTAATCGCTTCAGCTATTTTTTGCTGAAAATCCTTATCTAACTGCTCATTTCTCTCTATAATTATTCCTGCAATACTTCTGTTATAGACTTCGAGTAAACTTTGAAGGGAAGTGACGGTCTCATCAAACCCCAACTGACTTACCGGAGTATCAAAACCCGAAATTGACAAGCTGATAATTCTTAGCAACTGCTGATGTGTAGCAACAAAGAACCGCTGAGGATTTAGTTCCCGCTTAATAATATTTTCTTTAAGGTTAATCATTAATCCTTTAGTCACCTCAACTTCAGCTAAAAATTCTGTTTCAGACACACCTCCTTTATAAATACTTTCCTCTATTTTTTGCAAACCTACAGGAGGCATTGTCCTGCTGTTATCCTCCAGAAAAACCGGTAAAGCAGGTCCGTTTACCCTGTGACCAACGGGCGGATTCAGATAAGAAGCATAAGGTTCTGCTTTTTTAAATTCTGACCGGGCCATGGCAAAAACCTCCTTCGATTTTGCATTATCATGGCCAATTTTTTCCAGTTCCTCCAGGTGCGCAATGGACTTCTCAATACTTTCCAGATAGAAGCTTCTGGTGTTTAACCAATTAACGATCTTCTTCGCTTGTTCTTTATTTATAGCAAGGTCTACATATTCTTCATTATTTTTACAGGATGAAAAAGTAACAAAAAACAAAAGCAAAAAAAGCTTGTGGTATTTCATTTTACAGATTTTAGATTAATAGGAAAACCTCCGCACAAATGGCGGAGGTTTTAAATATCAATAAGTGAGGTTTATCTTGGCAAACCTTGTAAGATAACAAGTTGTGAAGCCTGGTCATCTTCATAAACTTCAGAAAAATCGTGTCCGTCAAGAGCTTTATACTCTTCTCTTTGCCAGTAATGCGGCTGTAAAGCAAGAATAAAAGTTCCGGGAATTCCAACTTTATCAGATACGTCTATAAGTGCCCCAAACTCCCCGCTAAGTCCGGTGCTATTGTTTGGAGCAAGATCCTGTCTCACCACCAATTCCAGAACTTTATGGATGTTATTACCACTAAGATCACTTTGGTAAATTTGTGCAGCATGCCCCCTGCTAAAGGAGTTTGGATCTTCCTGAATATAAACAAAATTCTCAGTCACACAAATATTATCAGGGCTCTGCAGTGCAGCAAGATTCCCATCCATATTGTTGGTATCTGTATTACCGCTCACTATCTGAGTTAATTTTCCGGTTAACGGAGATTCTTCATCCAATTCCAGTTTGTACACCGTACCCCAATCGTTGAACGTTCCGGCACCTGGGCCGCGGCCGGTAACTGCGAAAAATACATTTCTTCCGTTTGCATCAGATCCTTTTTGGTAATCTACATCTTCAACCCTCATAAAGTGCGTAGCTAAAACATCGTTGCTTGCAGCTTCCACTTCATCTTTGGTCATATCGGCAGCATTTTCGATTTCTACAAACTCCACTTCATAAGAAACACTTCGATCAAAATGCGCTTCAGAATATATTTCATCCTCATTAACAGGCTGTAAGCCACCTGCTCCGTCTGAAACCTCTTTTGTCCTTAGTACATAAACTTTTCCATTTTCAAGATCGTCATCTCCGTTTTCAGAATAATAGAGAACCACCTGACCTTCAGAATTACTGGAGTCATCATCTCCCCCAACAATTACAGTTTTACCGGAATAAGCATTTTGCGGAAGTGGCACTGCATTCTCCCATGAGAATTCCCCAAGTGCATCCAGTCCAAAATCTGCATTTGGGGTAGGAGTTTCCACCCATGGATCGATGCCTTTTACATCATAATGCAAACTTTCTGAAGCAGATAAAAAGATATCTTTACTTCCACCATGTATAGCGGCTTCCCACATAGTGGCAGAACACTGTCTTGCATAATCTGAAACACCTGAATCTAATAAATAATCCCCCGAAACCGGATTAAAATTTTCATCTAGACGGATTCTTGCCACTGCATAACTGTCTTCGCAATTTACCACATACATATAACCGTCTCCATCTTTAAGAAAACCTGCACCATCTGCAGAACCTGCTAATTGGAATCCATCTCCTACAACATCTGGCGTACTTAGTAAGGAATAGGCTTTTACGAAATTAAACTGAGGTGAAAGTGCAACTAAAGGATCTACACTGGACTTGTTTTCAAAAATACCCGCCTGATTAACGAGATCCTCCCCGTCTTCACCGTCTACACCATCCTGTCCGTCAACTCCGTCTCTTCCATCCACACCATCTACTCCGTCCCTTCCGTCTACTCCATCAATCCCGTCTTCTACTTCACAGGCATTAAAAAATGTCACTACAATAGAAAAAATAAAAATTTTAAAAATCAGTTTTTGCATGTTTTTCATGGCTTTTGGTTTATAGTTTATTGTTTTAACAAAACTAGCCGCCACCATGATCATGTGCGTTAACTCATTTTAGTGCTTGTATTAATAAAGGTTCAACTTAAAATTACGAAGGTTAAGCCTGTGTTAGTAGACAAGCTTAAATATCCTGGAATCAGGTACTATCTATCAAAAGTTTTGATAAACCGTTTTTTAATCCTCAACGAATGTCAAATTTAACTTCCCATATCGTGCCTGGGAGTCGTCCGCATCAATTTGATAGGTGTATTTGCCATTTTCGAGAGGTGTTTCTCCAACGTAGTCTATTGGCTGGATAGTGTATGTTTCCCCATCTATTTCCAGTTCAATAAAGGCATATCTATAGGCGGTTTCGAATATTTTGTATTCTGTAGTTTGCCCTGCATCTATATCTCCAAACGCTACATATTCATTTGAAGTATTTACTATAACATTTTTAAAATCGACCTGACTGGTATTGGATAATCGAATCTCTATTTCAGATTGATTGCTGTTGTCATCATCATTTGAGCAACTAATTGATACAGTAATCGCAATGATTAAAATTATTATTTTTTTCATAAGGTTATATAGTTTTTGATATTGTTAGAAATTTTATAGTAGTATTTTCTGTGTGTTCTCTTGTAAACAACAAACCGATATGAGAATTACTCCCTGACCAGGAAAGAATTACATTTCATAAGTATGATTTTCTTGACCACACAGTCCATAAGGTTTTTATTTACACATTACGGCTAAAAATTTGTTCAGCTTCATGGTCAGGACTATTTACAAACTCCCTGCTTTCTTCAAGAGTAAATTCTTTTACCTTTTCTCCAACACAGTCGTATAAATCTATTTTTTCGAACCCAAAGCACAAAGGATCTACCATCTGAATGTAAAAAACTGTTTCCCCTGCATACTCACTTTTCAGAATAGCAACTTTACAGGCATAATTGCCGCAATGCAACTCAGCAATCAACTCCTGCATCCATTCCAGTTCCAAAGGATTCTCTGCTGTACAGGCATTCTGAAGTTCAGCTTGCGCATTGATTTCATCCATTGCCTCATCTTCATAATCACAGGAAGTCACGATTCCTGAGACAAATAATAAGCATGCCAGTACATTTTTCATAGTAAATCTGATTTAAGTTATTCAAAAAAATTATTCCGAAGTTCTGAGAAGTAATTTGATTCTGTTATCATCAGATGCCAGATTTTAAGCGGTTCCTCATGTTACTGCAACAATCAGTTACAGAAGTGTTTTTTTAATAATTTAATCAACCGTGGAATCAGAGTTGGAATAATTTTCCAGACAAAAACTAAAGTCAACAGTTACTTCTTTTTCCACTGCTATTTCCTCCTCGCACACTCCTACTACGTCTTCCATAATGCATTCAGGATCATCTGACTTGGTATATTTGCTTATTTCGGTTAATTTACCAGTAAGTGTACCGCTAATAACACCTTCTTCGTAATCAGCAATTGTAAGTATGAAACCTTCCTGTCCGGGATTATCCAGTGCGGTAATTGTATTACTATAACCAAAAGAAGTAGTAGCCGTTTTTTGTTCAGGAAATGGTAAAGCAAAAATTACATATTCGAAATTATTCTGTAGTACTTCCAGTGAAAGATTATCCTGGATTTCTGAACTGAAATACATAGTGAATTCCAGTTGCGGACTTACATATTGATAATCAATCAGATTTAAAAATTCTTCTCCGCATACATTACTCATTGCACAAAGTGTTTCTGTTTCTGCACAATTTTCGACGGTGCCTACATTCAGGGTAACCGGATCATCTGTAAAACTGTCTTTTTCCGCTTCAGGACTGCATCCCAGTACAATAAAAATTAAGAAAATAAATCTTTTCATATTAATGGTTTTTAACTAGATGCTGAAACTCCGGAATGGTTGCGCATAAAAAACAAAAAAAGCGCAATCAAATTAATGATTGCGCTTTTGCTTTTATAATTCCTCCACTTTTAAGGAAGATAGGAGGGAAGATCCTCCCTTGTCTGGATAAGCGATACACAAGATTTTGCTATGCAAAATCTATTCTCTGCTTACTTCACCTCCTCGAAGTCTACCCTTCGATAAACTCAGGACAGGCTACTTGACTTCTTCGAAGTCTACGTCTTCTACATCGTCTCCACCTTTGGCTTCACCACCTCCGGCTTGTCCTCCCTGAGCTCCGGCTCCCGGTCCACCTTGTGGTCCTCCGGCCTGGCCACCCTGGGCTTCGGCTTGTGCTTTGTACATTTCTTCAGAAGCTGTTTTCCAGGCTTCATTCAATTTATCCAAAGCAGGAGAGATTTGCTCGATTTCTTTAGTTTCGTAAGCTGTTTTAAGCTCTGCAAGTGCATCTTCAACCGGCTTTTTCTTATCTTCAGAAATCTTATCACCAAATTCTTTCAGTTGCTTTTCAGTCTGGAAGATCATAGCATCGGCTTCATTTAGCTTATCAACTTTCTCCTTGGCTTTTTTATCGGTTTCAGCATTGGCTTCAGCCTCTTTCTTCATTTTCTCGATTTCCTCTTCGGTTAATCCTGAAGAAGCCTCGATCCTAATGTCCTGAGATTTTCCAGTTGCTTTATCTGTAGCGCTTACTTTAATAATACCGTTGGCATCAATATCGAAAGTCACTTCAATTTGAGGTGTTCCTCTTGGCGCTGGTGGAATTCCGTCTAAGTGGAACCTACCAATTGTTTTATTATCTGTCGCCATTGGACGCTCACCCTGCAACACGTGGATTTCTACAGAAGGCTGATTATCTGCCGCGGTAGAGAATGTCTGTGATTTTTTAGTCGGGATTGTCGTGTTAGATTCAATAAGCTTTGTATTCACACCACCCATTGTTTCAATACCTAAAGAAAGCGGAGTAACATCAAGAAGCAATACATCTTTTACATCTCCTGTTAATACACCACCCTGGATAGCAGCACCAATTGCCACAACCTCATCTGGGTTTACTCCTTTAGAAGGTTTTTTTCCAAAGAAAGCCTCTACTTCTTCCTGAATTTTAGGAATACGTGTAGAACCACCAACTAAGATCACCTCATCGATGTCGCTTTTAGAAAGACCGGCATCTTTTAAGGCTTTCTGTACAGGATCCATAGAACGCTTTACCAAAGTATCGGCAAGTTGTTCGAACTTAGATCTTGTAAGAGTCTCTACCAAGTGCTTAGGTCCGCTTGAAGTTGCAGTTACATAAGGAAGGTTGATTTCTGTCTGGCTTGAAGAAGACAACTCGATTTTTGCCTTTTCAGCAGCTTCTTTTAAACGCTGAAGTGCCATCGGGTCTTTTCTTAAGTCGATATCTTCTGCCTTTTGAAAAGTATCAGCCAACCAATCGATAATTACCTCATCAAAATCATCACCACCAAGGTGCGTATCCCCGTTAGTAGAAAGTACTTCAAAAACTCCGTCTCCTAATTCTAGAATAGAAATATCAAAGGTACCACCACCAAGGTCATAAACAGCAATTTTCTGATCCTGGGATTTTTTATCCAGTCCGTAAGCAAGTGCTGCTGCGGTTGGCTCGTTTATAATTCGGCTAACTTTTAGTCCGGCGATTTCCCCGGCTTCTTTTGTAGCCTGACGCTGGGAATCGTTAAAGTAAGCTGGCACGGTAATTACCGCTTCCGTTACGTCCTGTCCAAGATAATCTTCTGCGGTTTTCTTCATTTTCTGAAGTACCATTGCAGAAAGTTCCTGCGGAGTATATTTTCTTCCGTCCACATCTACACGCGGAGTGTCATTATCTCCTTTTACTACTTTATAAGGAACCCTTCCTGCTTCTCTTTCAGATTCAGAAAATTTATTCCCCATAAAACGCTTAATAGACGAAATAGTTTTTTGTGGGTTGGTTACAGCCTGACGTTTTGCAGGATCCCCTACTTTTATTTCGCCACCCTCTACAAATGCAATTACAGAAGGTGTAGTTCTTTTTCCTTCGGCATTAGGTATAACCGTTGGTTCGTTACCTTCCATTACGGCAACGCAAGAGTTGGTCGTACCTAAGTCAATTCCAATTATTTTACTCATAACTTTATACGTTGATTTTTATGTTATTGTTTCAATTTCTCGATCAGTTAAAGTCAATCTTTATGCCAGCGGAAAAGTTATGACAGGATGTCAGAAATACTTTAATTATAATGGCATTCCCTCCATTTCATTACGGGCCGGGCTATCCGCTGTATCCGCGAAGAAAAATTCGCGGGATGCCGCTCCTATCCCTAATGCATTTTAATGGGAAAGTGAAAAGTCGAAAAGTGAAAAAGTTAATGAGTCAAGGAATCAAAGGGTGAGTAGTGAGCAAAGGAGTGAAGAGTGAAAAGTGGAAAGTTCACGCTGGACAAAGGGAGGTTCGAAAAATAGCAATTTTCGACCTGGAGTTTCTGCCACGCCTTCTGAAAGAAGTAAAAGAGTTAAGAGGTGAAAAAGCTAAAATAAACAATGGCGCCCGCGTAATCTGAAGAAGCTATCTCTAGAAATATTTTACGATTCGTAGAGCCATGCTCCAAAAATGGCAATTATCGATCTTCAGAAGAAAAGTCGCCCGCCGATAATTCATAGAGTCTGTTATTACAGTCTGTAAAATAAAAGAGCTGTAACAAATTACAACAAAGAACGCTCACATGATCATTTACGAAAAAAACACTGTTAAGTTTGAAAGATATCGATCAGATTTAATCCCACAGGAAAGGCGCGAATTGATATGTAAAACCGGATAACATTAGTTAGGAAAGTTCAAATATTTGCTGATCTTAATTGCTCAAGCTAAATTTTCAACACTACAAAAGATTCACATTAAAAGTTGCAAAAGATCTTAATAAGCTGTTTTGGCCAGTTCATCTATTTTGACTGCTATTTCTTCCCAAACTTCCTCCTGGAGGAAATGTTTTGAAGGGAGAAGCGTCATTTCTTTAAGATCTGCCATCTTTTCGATTTCTTTACCGTAACGTTCGTAGGTCAGGCCGGGATCTTCTTCTCCCCAAATTGCCTGAATAGGGTAGGGCGTACCCTGAACAGCCTGTAAACAGGTATCCCTAAATTCAGTAGAGTCCGGGAATTGCCGCATTATTTTTAGAAATGCCTTTCCGTTGTCCTCTCTTTTTAGAAGATCTACGTAAGCTTTAATTTCTTCCGAAGGTATTTTATTTGAATCTGAAACTCCGAGTTTGGAGAACATGACAGGCCATGTTTCACGAGTCATCATTTTTAATTGAGCATCACCTAAAATTTTCTTTTCAAAGGGGCGCATAGGAAGTGGCTTTTTAAAGTTCACCACATCTACCCAGGTATTAAGGATAGTAAGGGAAAGTATGTTTTCCAATTGCCTGGCAGCAAGTACGAAACCAACAGGCCCGCCTATATCGTGAACTACCAGATGAAATTTTTTTACATCCAGTGCTTTTATTGCTTTGGAGAGAAATTCAGCAAAATTAGAAAATGTATAGTTAAAATCTTTAGGACGTGCAGACAGCCCGAGACCGGGAAGATCTATCGAAATTCCCCTGTAACCTTTATCAGCAAGGGAACGCAGTACTTTTCGGTATAAAAAAGAGGAAGTGGGGACACCGTGGATGCATAAAACCACCTCACCCTCTCCAAAATCCAGAGCGAAGGTTTTTTGTCCGTCTACTTCAAAATATTTTCCGGACTGTTCGTGCTTATGAATAACATCTTCAATTTTATTCTTTTTGCTATCTCCCATGGTGCGCTTTGATTTTTTCTATTGTACTTAAAGATGAGGAAATCAATATGATCTCCACCTAAAATTACGACTCTTAGTAGCAGAATTCAAATTGCAAATTATAATTATAGGTTAATGTTCAGCCTGATCTTTGAAATGGTTGTCAGCTGGTTTTGTAATAGGAGAAGCATAGTAAATCAAACACACCAACTAATTTACGGTTCAGTATTATTCTAATCCAGGGGAAATAGTTCCGTTTATGAGATTCTTTGCCACTAATTCAGTTGTATTGGTACATTCTGTTTTTTGAAGAATATTTCTTCTGTGAGTTTTTATGGTATGTGGAGAAAGATTCATTTCCTCTGCGATCTGTTCCGCATTTAATCCTCTGGATAATTCTTCCACTATCTGTTTCTCCTTATTCGTAAGAAGCTTTGAAAAATCGGTGCTACTGTCAGCGTCTTCGGGATCAAATTTTCCTTTGAAAATGTCCATATTGTAAAACTTTTTCCACCATTCCTATGAATAAAAGAAACTTTGTTTGTACTAGTAATATTAAGATGGGAAACAAATGTTTCAATGCAAAACACATGCTGTTCAATAGTAAAATGGGCGCTATTAAAAAATGGCAATTTTCGATCTCCTGAAATTCGTGGGAAAGTAAATCAGCAAAGCAGGGAAGACCAGGTTTTATTCAGACGGAGTTTAATTAAAACTTTGTAGGTAAAAGAGAAAAGCCACGAACTACAATTTTGTAAGTGTTCGTGGCTCGTGAAAAATTGGATATTCTAATAAGTTATCGCAACTTCGGGAATTTTTCAGGATTTGCCTCATGCATGATTCCGTAAACTTTTTCGAAAATATCATCAGAAGATGGCTTAGAAAAATAATCACCATCTGTTGCATACGCGGGACGATGTTCCTTGGCTGTAAGCGTTTGCGGTTTACTATCCAGGTAACGGTAAGCATCCTGCTCTTCCAGAATTTTCTGTAAAATATATGCTGAAGCACCGCCCGGTACATCTTCATCTATAACTAACAATCTATTTGTCTTTTTTACACTTTTTACAATATCATGATCTAAATCAAAAGGAAGAAGCGACTGTACGTCTATTATTTCTACGTCAATCCCTATTTCTTCCAGTTCCTGGGCAGTTTGTTCAACTATCCTAAGTGTGGATCCATAAGAAACAATGGTGAGATCTTTCCCTTTTCTAACTGTTTCGGTTACACCAATAGGCGTTTTCAGTTTTCCCAGATTGCCAGGTAATTTTTCTTTAAGACGATAACCATTGAGGCACTCTATCACCAGTGCCGGTGTGTCTATATCTAATAAAGTATTATAAAAACCAGCTGCTTTTGTCATGTTGCGCGGCACCAGGATGTACATCCCTCGAAGCAAATGTATTAAACCACCCAATTGGGAGCCACTATGCCATATGCCTTCCAGCCGGTGGCCTCTTGTTCTTACAATAAGTGGAGCTCTTTGTTTTCCTTTTGTTCTGTAAAGAAGTGTGGAGAGGTCATCACTCATTGTCTGAAGTGCATACATTACATAATCCAAATATTGAATTTCAGCAATTGGTCGCAGGCCTCTTAAGGCCATTCCAATTCCCTGTCCTAAAATAGTTGCTTCACGTATTCCAACATCTGCAACACGCATTTTTCCGTATTTTGCCTGCAGGCCCTCCAGCCCCTGGTTAACATCTCCTATTTCTCCCGCATCTTCCCCAAAAATTAAAGTCTCGGGACGGGAACCAAAAATAGCATCGAAATTATCTCTTAAGATTACCCTGGCGTCAACTTCTACTGCACCTGGCTCGTACTCTGGTTCAATGAGTTGATTTTTTGAATCATTTTCTTCATAAAGATAACTGTTATATTCTTCTTCACTTTGCAGCGCAAATTTCTGGGTCCAATCCATTAATTCCTGCTTTTCGGGAGTTTCTTCTCCAATAACAGAGCGAAGCACCCTCCTGGCGGCAGACATAATATCCTTTTTAATAGATTCTCTGTTAGCCGCCAGCTTATCTTTAATTTCTGATATAACTTTTCTATTCGGACTGCTTTGTGCAACTTTAGACAAAAGCTTTACAAGTTCTTTATGATCTTTACGAACGGGAGCGAGTGCATTCACCCAGGCTTCTCTTTTTCCTTCTCTAACTTTCCGTTTAATTCTTTTATCAATTTCATCCAACTCTTCTTTGGTAGAAAACTGATTATCTATAATCCACTCCCTAAACTTTATATTACAATCATATTCCTTTTCCCAATTAAGCCGGTCTTCACTTTTATAACGCTCGTGAGAACCCGAAGTGGAATGACCCTGGGGCTGTGTAAGTTCTTTAACGTGAATTAAAACGGGACAATGTTCAATTCTGGCAATTTTCGCAGCTTTTTCATATGTCTCGACCAAAGCAACATAATCCCAGCCTTTTACAACCATTATTTCATAACCATCGTTTTCCTGATCCCGCTGGAAGCCTTTCAGGATTTCCGAAATGCTTTCCTTTGTGGTTTGATGGCGGGCATGAACGGAAATTCCGTACTCATCATCCCATACACTCATTACCATGGGCACCTGTAAAACTCCGGCAGCATTTATCGTTTCCCAAAAATGGCCTTCACTGGTGCTGGCATTACCTATTGTTCCCCAGGCTACTTCATTTCCATTATCTGAAAACTTTTCAGATGGGATACCTTCAACATTTCTGTAGATTTTAGAGGCCTGGGCAAGACCTAATAATCTTGGCATTTGTCCGGCCGTAGGGGAAATATCTGCACTGGAATTTTTTTGCTGAATTAAATTTTTCCAGCTGCCGTCTTTGTTTAAGCTGTGTGTGGTAAAATGACCTCCCATTTGCCGGCCGGCAGACATCGGTTCGTTTTCGATATCGGTATCGGCGTATAAACCGGCGAAGAACTCCTGAATTGAAAGTTCATTAATAGCCATCATGAAGGTTTGATCGCGGTAATATCCCGATCTAAAATCACCATTTTTAAAAGCTTTGGCCATAGCCAACTGTGGTAATTCTTTACCATCTCCAAAAATGCCAAATTTTGCTTTTCCCGTGAGCACTTCCCGTCTGCCCAGGATACTACATTCCCGACTGGTAGCAGCAATTTTATAATCTTCCAGAACCTGAGCCTTAAAATCTTCGAATGAAATGGAATCTTTTGTTTTAGTTTCGCTATGCATGAACTTATTTTTGGATCCTCACAAATATAATGAAAAGTATGACTGTAAACAATTCATTAATTTTCAATTTTATTGAATATTTCTTATTCAAAGTAACTAAATTTTACATTTAGATAAATTAACACGAAATTAAGAGCCTTGAGCCTGAGAATTATGAAATGGGTAATGGTGAAATTAAACCTAATACCATCTTCTCGTAAATAAGCCTAGAAGTGTATTGATATCCAGGGAAACAATAAATCGAATCTTTTGATCGTAGGAAGGTTGTGCTATTTCCCAGCCTAGATTGGAATATACAGGAAAGAACAACTCGAAATAGTCAGCTACCAGGTTTACTCTTACTCCTGTATCATAAAGAAATGCCGGAGTTTCATATTGGTTTTTTATCATTCCGAGGTCTCCATACACATACACCCATTTCCAGATATTGGTACTTGCATTAAAAGTTGTGATCCACTGATTCGCAAATTCCGGCTGTAACTGAGATTTAAAACCACCTTCAGCCGGAATTATTTGCTGGCTAAAAAGACCCGTCCCCTGGCTTCTTCCGTAGTAATTATAGTCGAAGAGGTAATCTGTAGGACGATCTAAAGCAAAACTAAAATAGTCGTGATCGCGACTGTCATTATAAAGAAATGTTCCTGCAAAAAGCCTGAGATTTACTTGTCGGTTGTTTTTAAACAGCTTACGGTATTCAAGGCTCAGAGATATTTTACTGAATTTTTCGGCGAGCTGGTAGTCAAAAGACCCCCTGTAATAGTTTACCACATTGGGGTTGCTATAGGTGTAATTTACATTGAACACATTATAGTCAGGCTGCTCGACCGGGTTGTCCAGGTCAACGTCTCGTTTTACATTGATATTTCTAATCATAAGGAATTGTCTCTCGTTGCTACGGAGATATTTATTACGATAGGAAAACGTGAGGAAAGGAGAAAATTTCTCGTAAAAAAGATCATATCCATACGAAAAGCGTGTGCCGCTAATACCATATCTTACAGCATAAAGTTCTGCATTTTCATACTGGTGTGTATAAGAAAAGGAAGCCGATCCTACAATGGTCTTACTGTTAAAGCCATATTTTGGCGATATTTTAAAATTAAAATTTTTATTTAAAAAGGTTTCATTGTAGAGCTTAGGGCCAATAGAAATTCCGTCATAAAGATTGTAATCAAACTCCGGCATAAAAAACAACTGATTGTACTTTGGGTCTTCCACATCCTGAAGCAATCGGAATTGTAGAGGCTTATCGAAAATTGTAGTAACTGCTTTAAAGTTATTACGCTGATTGATCTCCGGAATCTTCTGCTCATAATTTACAGCCACGCGCTCTACATCTTTTCGGGGTATGGTGACTTCTTTTAATTTATCAATTTCCTCAACCCAAGTTTTGGAGACTACTTTACCGTCGTTTATTCCATATACAGAAACAGGCATGTTGTTATCCCGCCTGTTTCTGACAGTAACGACCAGAGAGTCATCCTGTTTTTTAACCTTTTTAATTGAGAAATCTATTTTCCCGTTGGTTTGAACATAATCTTCAAAAAACCAGGAAATATCTTTTGAAGCATTATTTTTTAGAATTTGCCCGAACTTTTCCTGTGAGGTAGGCTGAAGTTTATAATTGCTATAGAATTGAGAAATAGATTCTTTCACAGCATCTGATCCCAAATAATCTTCCAGGTACCTCAGACCAACTCCAGCCTTATAGGCATTAGCTATATTTTTATTGAATTTGACTAACGAGTCCTGACGGGTAGCCAGTGGCTGGTCAAAATTTAATCTGGCGGCATTCATGTACATTAACTGATACTGATCATTAAATTCTAAATCGGCAGCATGAAACCAACGTATTCCAATAATATCACTCAAATTACCAATGAGCTTCATTTTTGGATAGTAGTTATCGACATAATCCATTATAAGCGAAACGAGGATAGCATCATTTACCCATTGGTCTTTACGTGGATCAAATAAAAGTGTGTTCTTTAAATAATTATTAGTTATAGTCTTGAATTGCTTAATATCGTACTGAAAACCATCAGGAAAAGGTCTGATGAAACCAGGTAACTGGTTTAACCCATACATTGGACTATTAAGGTAATCTTCCTGTGTTACAAAAATGTGGTTGTGAGGATATTCCCCCAGTCGTTCATTTAGGAATTTTAAAATTCGGCCAAGAATAATTTCCTTTACTTCAGTCTGAAGATTGTCATCCTTAAGATTTGTAATTATTTCATGTGAATGGGCATATATATTCTCAAAGATATAAGTTTTGGTTAGGTAAAGCTTAGACTCAATCCTATCTTCGCCTATAAATCTCACTGTCTTCCTTTCATTTTTATTGTGGATCTCCAGCATATTAAGTGCTGAGGCGGCATAATAATCTATGGGGATATTCAGCAATAATTCAATATCTGCTGGCGGTGTATAATCCAGATCCAAATTTTGATGACTGTAAATTTTCCAGCTGCCATCATGGACAGCAGGTGTAATGTACCAGTATCTAAGCTTATAGTTTCCTTCACTGTCTTTGCCGTACCGGGTAAACTTGTCCTGAGGGACTTTAATCGCGTAATTAAGATTAATAGTCTGTTTTTCTCCGGGGGGAAGAGGTTTGGAAAGGGAGATTTTAATAATATCGACACGGCCAGCAAGTCTCTCCCAAATTAAAGGAGTATTGTTGTTCGTAAAGGAATAAATTTTTGTTCCGCCACGTTCTTCTTCCCCGGCAAAATGAAATCTCCTTACAAATTCTTCTGAAAATCTCTTTCCCAGGAAACTACTTTTACTGCTAAAAGCATTTATCCAGTCATTCAGATAAATTTGCGTAAGAGGCTCATTGCTTTGATTTTCATATTCAATTACCTGTTGAATATATATGGAATCTACCTTTTCGTCCAGTTTAGCTTCAACTGAAATAGAATGTTGTCCAAAACTAACTGAAGTTAAGGCAAAAAGGAGGATTAAGAAGAAAAAGTGCTTCAAAGGATTATAGAAAATTTAGGTAAGGATATTTGAACTAAAGTAATTAAAGTTTGTTTTACATGAATACATATTAGTAACTAGAAATTTGGGCTTAAATTGTACTCATCATAGAATTTGTCCAATGCTTCAATTACTTCATCTTCTGTATCTACGACCTGTACAAGATCTATATCAGCGGTGCTTATATTTTGAAAGCTATCACATAATGTAGTCTGAATCCAGTCTACGAGGCCCCCCCAGAAATCTCTTCCAACAAGAATAATTGGAAATTTATCAATTTTATGGGTTTGAATAAGAGTAACTGCTTCGAAAAGCTCATCCAGCGTTCCAAATCCCCCCGGCATTACTACGAAACCCTGAGAGTATTTTACGAACATTACTTTTCTTACAAAAAAATAGTCGAAATCCAAACTCTTGTCATTGTCTATATAAGGATTATCATGTTGCTCGAAAGGAAGATCAATATTTAACCCAACAGAAGTTCCCCCACCAAGATGAGCACCTTTATTTCCTCCTTCCATTATTCCGGGGCCGCCACCGGTTATAACGCCGTAACCGTGATCTACAATTTTGGTAGCAATACTTTCAGCCAGTTTATAATATTTTTGATCGGGTTTTGTTCGTGCCGATCCGAAAATAGAGACGCAGGGACCAATCTGACTCAACTTTTCGTATCCATTTACAAACTCTCCCATTATCTTAAAAATTGCCCAGGAGTCGTTCGTTTTGATTTCATTCCAGGCTTTATTGCCTTGCTTTGCTCTCATATATAATTATGTTTTATTGCAATTCTTTTTTAAGAAATTTAGCAGTATAGCTTGTTTTATGTTTAGCTACTTCCTCCGGAGTTCCTGTGGCAATTACTTTACCTCCATTTTTACCACCTTCATAACCTATATCAATAATGAAGTCCGTCATTTTTATGACGTCCATATTATGTTCTATGATTAAAACAGTATTTCCTTTGTTTGCCAGTCTGTTAAGTACATCCATTAGTACACGAATATCTTCAAAGTGTAGTCCTGTTGTGGGTTCATCAAGAATGTAAAAGGTATTTCCTGTATCTCTCTTGGAAAGTTCTGTAGCTAATTTTATACGCTGTGCTTCACCTCCAGATAAGGTGGTGCTTTGCTGCCCCAATGTAATATAACCCAGCCCTACATCCTTAATCGTTTTTAACTTTCTGTAGATTTTAGGAATAGGCTCAAAAAACTGAGTAGCGTCGTTTATAGTCATCTCAAGAACATCAGCAATGGATTTGCCTTTGTATCTTATCTCCAGGGTCTCCCTATTAAAACGTTTGCCATGGCAGGTCTCACATTCTACATAAACATCTGGAAGAAAATTCATTTCGATTACCCTTAATCCGCCGCCTTTGCAGGTTTCACATCTGCCACCCTTTACATTAAAGCTAAAGCGCCCCGGTTTATAGCCTCTTATTTGAGCTTCAGGAGTTTTTGTAAAGAGACTTCTGATTTCCGAAAAGACACCTGTATAAGTTGCGGGATTGGAGCGAGGGGTTCTACCGATCGGAGATTGGTTAATATCTATTACCTTATCGATATGTTCAAGCCCCTTTATACTTTTATATGGCTTTGGAACCTTAACACCATTAAAATAATGAGCATTCATTATGGGGTACAAAGTCTCGTTGATAAGAGTGGATTTCCCGCTACCTGAAACGCCGGTAACGGCAATCATTTTGCCTAAAGGAATATCAATAGAAACATTTTTAAGATTATTCCCGGTTGCGCCTTTTAAAGAAATACTTTTTCCATTTCCCTTTCTCCGTTCTTTTGGGACTTCAATTTGTTTCGTGCCATTTAAATAAGAAGCTGTTAAGGTATCATGATTCTTAATTTCTGAAGGAGTTCCCTCACTAATTATTTCCCCACCGTTCTTTCCTGCCAAAGGGCCAATATCAATAACATGATCTGCCCTTTCAATCATATCCTTATCGTGTTCTACAACAATAACAGTATTTCCCAGATCGCGAAGGGAAACAAGAGAATTGATTAGTTTTTCATTATCCCGCTGATGCAGACCGATACTTGGCTCATCCAAGATATAGAGAACCCCCACCAGTTGCGAACCAATTTGTGTAGCCAGTCTTATCCTCTGTGCTTCTCCACCAGAAAGGGATTTTGATCCTCTGTTTAGGGAAAGGTATGTTAACCCCACATCTGTTAAAAACTGAAGTCTGGTTCTTATCTCCTTAATGACTTCGGTTGCAATTAATTGTTGCTTGTCGGTCAATTTGCCTTCGAGTCCCGAAAACCATTCTGCAAGATCTGTAATATCTTTTTGAGCCAGTTCAGCAATGTTTTGATCATTTACTTTAAAATAGAGAGATTCCCTTCTTAAACGGCTACCATGACAGGTAGGACATTCTATTTTATCCATATACTCTTTGGCCCATCGTCTCAGGGAAGTAGAGTCATTGTTATTGTACGTAGTCTCAATAAAAGTCGCGACTCCTTCAAAATCAATTTTAAATTCCCTGGTAATCCCGAGTGTCTTCGATTCTTTAGAAAACTTTTCTTTTCCTCCATAAAGAATCATTTCCAAAGCTTCCTTAGGAATTTTCGAAACGGGATCTGTAAGTTTAAAGTCAAATCTTTCGGCGATCAGTTCAAGCTGCGAAAAGATCCAGTTCTTTTTCTGAGGACCGTGTGGTGCGAGGGCTCCATTCTTTATAGATTTCTTTTCGTCAGGAATAATTTTACTGATATTGACTTTGTGAAGAGTTCCAATTCCATTACAGTCGGGACAAGCACCTTTAGGCGAATTGAAACTAAATGTATTCGGTTCAGGATTTGGATAAGATATTCCGGTAGAAGGACACATCAAATTTCTGCTGAAATATCTAATTTCATTTGTTTCATGGTCAAGAATCATTAACGTATCATCACCATGATACATAGCAGTCTTAATGCTTTCACTAAGTCGCTTCTGTCCATCTGTTTTATCGTCGATCTGAAGCCGATCTATAATAATCTCAATATCGTGGGTCTTATATCGGTCCAGTTTCATCCCCTTCACGATATCCCTAACTTCACCGTCTACTCTTACCTTAACAAACCCTTGCTTGGAGATTTGTTCAAAATTTTCGCGATAATGGCCTTTTCTGGACCTTATTACCGGCGCAAGTATATTAACTCTCTTGCCGTTAAATTTTTTAATGATAAGATCCTTTATCTGGGAGTCGGTATAACTCACCATCTTTTCACCTGTCTTGTAGCTGTAAGCGTCTGCGGCACGGGCAAAAAGTAGTCTCAAGAAGTCATAGATTTCTGTAATTGTACCTACTGTACTTCTGGGGTTTTTGCTGGTAGTCTTCTGTTCAATGGCAATAACGGGAGAAAGACCTTCTATTTTATCTACATCTGGTCTTTCCAGTCCGCCAAGAAACTGTCTTGCATAAGCAGAAAAGGTTTCGATATATCTTCTTTGTCCTTCGGCATAAATTGTATCAAAAGCCAGGGAAGATTTACCAGAACCTGACAGTCCTGTTATTACCACCAATTTTTCCCGGGGAATGCTAACATCAATATTCTTTAAATTATGGACTCTTGCCCCTAAAACCTCAATATTATCTTCGCTTTCCGTCATAAATTTATTCAAGGTGGCAAAGGTACTTAAAGTGTTGCTAATTAAAAAGGGAGCTTAAATTATGCAGTGTTAATTTAGATGTAAAATTACTAATCTCTTCTCTGAGATAAATCATTTGGTAAATCTTTCTAGAAAATGCTATGGAAACTAAAACTATAGAGGTTAAAGATTTGTGAATGAAACTTTAATTTCTGTGAAATCAGGTAGTGGAACTGTTAAAATGAGAAGCTTGACCTGTTCCTTAACGAACTAAGTGTCAGTATTATATTACCTCTTTTTTTCGATGCATTTTTAATTTTGATCTATATTTGACTATTGTCATGTTAATAATAATTCTCCCCCATAATTAATATATTCTTAAATGATACCTCATAATATCTAGGATGATTAAAAATATCATAATTTTTTAAAATGGAGGTCAGTAATAATAATGTGTATGAGTGAGAAAAAACAACTGCTTCTTATTTCAGTAAATAACGAAATGGTTCTGGAGATGAAGGAATCATTAAGTCCTTATTTTAATGTGGTAAATGTTGAATCAGTACATGTAGGATACAGCATGGCATTAGAACTTTTACCTGATCTTATTTTTATAGATGGTTCTGCTTTTAACCTTTTAGAGGACATTAGGAATGTTTCAAATTTCAGATCTACTCATTTTCTAGTTAAGAGCTGGATTTTTTTATTAGTACCCAACGAGTCAGGTAACGAAATAATAAAGGAATTTGATAAGATTGCAGACGGCTTTTTTTTAAAGGGCACACCATTGGAGACTATATATAAAAGGATAATTAGCAAAGTGTACTCGAAAAATTCTCTTTCCAATTATTGGAAGGATTGTTTTATGGGAATGTTCAACTTCATGCCAAAGCCGGTACTGCTTCTGGAGCAGAATAACATCCTGGCTATGAACGATGAGTTTAAACAAATTTTTAGGCCTTTAAAATCCAAGAGTCATAGACTTACAGATTTTGTTGATATAGAGAACAGAGCAAAACTCGAGATAAGTCTTAGAAACTTTTCAAGAGGTAAATATATGCGAGAAACAGTTCGTACTTCACTTTTATTGAGTAACAATAAAGCAAGGAATGCTTTTGTTAATTTCTCAAAGCTGAAAAAGGGAATGGATGATCAATTTATTCTTATGATAGATTTTTCAGGTTCCGATGGTTCTGCTGACCAGAATATAAATGTTAAATCCGCTGATGTAGAAAACTGCACTGTAGAGGAAAATAGCTTGTGTGATTTTAATTTTACGAAACGCGAAAAGGAAATAATAGAGTTACTATGTAAAGGATACAAAACAAAAGAGATTTCCAGTACATTATTCATTTCTCCTAAGACCATAGAAAAGCACCGTTCAAATATTATAAAAAAGACAAAGTCAGATACTATGCTGGAGAGCATAATTTATGCAATAAACCACAATCTCATAGAAGTAAGCGCGCCCTGAAAACAGGTTTAGGATTTAATCATGGGTTTAATAAAATAAATTATTAAAAAAGAAAGAAATTAAACGAAAAACGAAATATGAGGGTTTTCCCCCATTGTTTCAAGGTCTGAATAGGACTACATTTATATCAGGATAAGAAAAGTCACCCCTACTTCTAAGTCTTATTCTTTAAACCAATACATCGCCTCAGATTTACAAGAACAATATATCCTTAGGATAAGTTATGTGCACTAAAGCTATCTCTATACATATTTAGAAGAAATATAATTATGAAAAACTTTAACTTATTTCCACTATGTGTTGCTGCTCTGTTAGTTTTCCTGTTTTCTTGTAACGAGGAAGAAATTAAAACTGAATCAACACCTTCTGACAGGACCACTCTTACCTTCGGAATAGCGTTACAAGATTTACTTAATGTTGGCTCCCGAGGTGAAAACGATTTCTCTGATTTTCCTGAATGTTCAGACAATGATCCAGCAAAGGTTCATATCACACTTTCTTTAGATGGCGCGGATTTTCCTGCTATAATTCTTGATGTTTTATCAGATGATTTAGACAATGATGGAGATACAGAGTTTTACACCGATTATTCAGAAGAATTGGAATTGCTTCCAGATAATTACCAGCTAGAGGAGTTTATAATTTATGATACAAATAACGAAATACTATGGATTGCTCCCAAAAACGAGGAGGGTGAAGGAAACTACTATGGATACGTTAATAATCTGCTTCCCATAACTGTTGATCTTACTGCAGGTGTTAAAAAGTATGTTGAAGTAGAAGTATTATGCTTTGATGATCGAGTGGCCAATACATATGGATATCAATTTTTTGATTTGATTCCAAACAGATTGTATGAATTTTGTTTAGCAGCTAATTTATGCCTAAACGGGGAAGTTTATATGGCAAATTACAGTCTGGAGTTGTTCTATGTAAGAAATGCCGGAGAAGACATTCTCCTATATCCACAAGAAACCCTCGTCACCCCTGAATTAGGCCGCAATGAAGACAATGAATTTTATGCAAAACCGGTATGCGTAATTATACCCTCGCCACAGTATGGAGAAGCAGATGATGAAGAATACTTATACTTTCAATTAACTCTGTTGGATTGGCCTGAAAATTATGGAGATATAGAAGATGGAGAAGTGGTACAGGGCGGATATCTCACCTGGGAAATGATTGAGATTTTAAGAAATACAGATGATGATACATCAACTGAGGATGACGATCTTAGGTTTCTTCAGTTCTTTCTTAATTGCGGCCCGGGAGGAGGGGATTGTATACCAACACCAACAGATTCCGATGGAAACTGTATACCGGATAGTGTGCAGCAAATGGGTTACGCGTTCTTTGATCTACAGGAAAAAGAATTAATTGAATTTTGTCTCTTCGGAAATTTCTGCACCTCTAATGGAAGACATTATGTTGCTTCATATAGTGTTGATGTATGGAGCTATTCTGAAGGTGAAATTAGTTCTCAGCTTTACGATGATCTTTTCGCTCCGGTCACAATGATAGACGGAGAGTATTCAGCAGATCCTCTGTGTGTGCTTCTACCCGATGGTAGCGGTACAGATGAATTTTTTGTAGAAATAACTATTTATGGAACCGATGAATATGGCGCTACGGAGGAGATAATCCGGAGCGGAGTGATAACAGATAATGACATTAGAGGATTGTTTGAGGGGGAAAATAATCTAAATTATCTCCACTTTTTTGAAGGCTGTAATGAGGGCGACAGTCCTCCTCTTTTTGACGATTATCAATATTAACTGAACTGAAGAAACAAAAGGCATATGTAGCTTTGGTAAAAAAAATTATTAACCATTCTGAATATATTAACCTAACATTTTTATTTATGAAAAAGTTTAAAATTACGATGGCGTCCATTTTTATACTGGCGTTGTTTTTAACCTCCTGTAGTCAGGAGGAAGCAGAACCCGCTATAGATGGCAGCACTAATAAAGCTACCTTGTCTTTTGGCGCAACTTTAAATGACCTTTTGAACAATCGTTCTCAGACTAAGAACCACTTTTCTGATGTTCCCGAATGTTCTGATGCAGCTCCGGCCTACGTGATGGTAGTATTGTCTTTGGACGGAGAAGATATGGATGCAGTTAGGTTAGAAGTACTTTCTGATGACCTCAATAATGATGGTGTTATGGATTATTTCACTGATTATTCAGCTGATCTCGAATTAACTCCAGACCAATATGTGTTAGAGCAATTTGTTGTATACGATTCGGAAGATAATATTATATGGATAGCTCCTATAGACGATGATAACAGTGGGGAATTTAATGGTTATGTTATAAATCCTCTTCCCATGATTATTGATCTTGGTCCCGGAGTTAAGAAATATGTAGATGTTGAGGTGCTTTGTTTTGATGATCGTGAAGTTAATCAATATGGATATCTGTTCTTTGACCTTGTACCCAGAGAATTAAAAGAATTCTGCCTATTTGCAAATTACTGTACACCTAATGGCAGACATTATACTGCAAATTATAGCCTTGAGCTTTGGTATATTCGAGATGGAGAAGATGATATTCAGCTATATCCTCGTGCGACTCCCAGCGTACCTTTTACAGGAAATAATGATAGTAACGATTATTATGCTGAACCTTTATGTGTGGTGATACCTATGCCTCAGTTTGGAGAAGAAGCGGATGATGAGTACCTATATTATAGATTAACTCTTCTTGACTGGCCGGGAAATTATGGCAATATAGAAGATGGTGCTTATGTAGAAGATGGATATCTAAGCTGGGAAAATATAGAAGACCTGCTTGGAACTAACGATGCTAGTATAGATTATTTACACATTTTCTTCAATTGTGATGATACTCCAGGAGGCGGTGATTGTCCTGCAGGACCAGGTGATTTAGATGGAGACTGTGTACCTGATAATGATGATGTTTGTCCGGGATATGATGATCGTATAGATTCTGATGACGACGGAACACCAGACGGATGCGACATGTGTGAAGGTGGCGATGATGACATTGATGAAGACGCTAATGGAATTCCTGATGGTTGTGATTATGCAATACCAGGTGACGATTGTGAGACAGCTTTTATGTTTGGTGATAATACCTTCATTTCTCTTGGCCTTACCAATGGAAGATGGGGTTGGGCTGAGGAATTTGATGAAGTAGATGGTTCTTACAACTTTGACCTCTATGCTGGCGCAGGCCGGAACATCACCTCTAATGGTTATAAGGCCGGTGTTGTAACTATAACAGTTTCTGGAGTAGATGTCGAAGTTGATATAGATTTAGAGCCCGGTGTGACTTTGAGTGAAACCCACATCTATTTAAATGATGTAGAGCCATGGACTACTGCCCCGGGACAGTATGGCAATACAGACGAAGAGCCGGGAATTTCAGGGGAAACCTATAACCTCACCTATAGTGGTGATGGAGATTTCTGGATTGTGGTCCATGCAGTGACCTGTCAATAAATTAAACCGTATCGCTAACCGTGAAATTGCGGGTAGTGCTTCCTTTTCTTCAATATGAAAAGATAAACGTAATAAACACTTAATATCCGAAAGGAAAATTCTGTAAATCAAGACCAGAAATCTTAAGGATATTTTTATTAACTATTCTAAATATTAACCTAAAATTTTTTAATTATGAAAAAGCTTAAAATTACAATGATGTCAATCCTGGCATTGACCATGTTTTTAACCTCTTGTAGTAAAGAGGAATCAGAGTCTGCAGTAGAAGGAAGCGCAGAGAAAGCCACTTTATCCTTTGGTGCGACTCTAAATGACCTTTTGAACAATAGGTCCCAAACTAAGAGCCATTTTTCTGATGTACCGGAGTGTTCTGATGCTGCACCGGCCAGTGTGATGGTTGTTCTTTCCATGGACGGAGAAGACATGGACGCAGTAACCCTTGATGTTCTTTCTGACGATTTAGATAATGATGGTGTTATGGACTATTTTACCGATTATTCAGCTGATCTGGAATTGACTCCAGGTACTTATCAACTCGAAGAATTCATTGTTTATGACGACGATAATAATATGATCTGGATTGCTCCAATAGATGAAGATGATAGTGGAGAGTTCAATGGATATGTGACAGATGCACTTCCAATGACTATTAACCTTGGAGCAGGAGTGAAGAAATATGTAGATGTTGAGGTGCTTTGTTACGATGACCGTGAGGTAAATCAATATGGCTACTTGTTTTTTGACTTTGAAGGTAAAGAAGTAATAGAATTTTGTCTCTTTGGAAACTTCTGCCCACCAAACGGAAGACACTACGTGGCTTCTTATAGCGTAGACGTATGGCTTCGTGAAGATGGTGAAAACACGAACCAAATTTACAATGGAGTTGAAGCAGATGTTGTAATGGAAAATGGAGAATATTCTGCAGCACCAGTGTGTTTTGCACTGCCTGATGGAGCAGGTGATGATGAATATTACTTTGAGATTACAATCATGGAAACAGATCAATATGAAACTGTAGAGAGAATAATCCGTAGTGGGGTAATTACTGATACAGAAGTAAGATCTTTCTTTGATGGTGAAGATAATATGGATTATTTGCACTTCTTCTACGGATGTGGACAAACAGATACACCACCTATTTTTACTGATCCCGAAGATGAAGCGATGAACTACAAAGCTTGTTTAAAAGAACTTAATGATTCTGGAGCAGTAGCTTTTTCTTATGCGAGACTTGAAGGAAACATATTATACACTTCAGTATTAGCTTACAATATGGAGGTAGGTCAAAGACATCCTCAGCATATTCATGGGTTCACAGATGGAACTGATGCAAATGAAGATAATGCTACCTGTCCTGATATGGGCGATGATACTAACGGAAATGGTTTTGTAGAAATAGGAGAAGGAGCGCCATATTATGGTCCTGTACAACTGGCATTAGTTCAGGGAGATGGGGATTTTCCATTAGCAAATTGGGGTATGGGCATGTACTTCTATGAAAGAACTTTCACTTTAACTAATGCTGAATTGGAGCTTGTAACGCCATTAGACAAAAAAGTAACGGTTTTGCATGGTCTCAGTGTAGATCTTGACGGAGCTGGAACAGAAGATGATGACGACTACGAGGCTACACTTCCAGTTGCCTGTGGACAGTTTATTTTGCAGTAAATACAATAGGGGAGAGATAAAGATAATTTATTTTTCTCCCGGATTTTTATTCGGGAAAGAGCACTCACAGGTGCTCTTTCCCTGAATAGAAAATCTTCTATATCATTCTATTAGTTAACCAAAACGTTTTATTATGAGAAATTTTAAATTGATATTTACCTTTATCGGGGCAATTGCTCTGCTTCTCACTTCCTGTAGTAAAGAGGAATCAGAGTCCGCTATAGAAGGAAGCACAGACAAAGCTACTTTGTCCTTTGGGGCGACTTTGAATGATCTTTTGAACAACCGTTCCCAGACCAAAAACCATTTTTCTGATGTACCGGAATGTTCTGATGCTGCACCGGCCAGTGTAATGGTTGTCCTTTCTATGGGCGGAGAGGCCATGGACGCAGTAACCCTGGATGTTCTTTCAGACGATCTAAACAACGACGGTGTAATGGATTATTTTACCGATTATTCGGGTGATCTTGAACTAACTCCGGGCACTTATCAACTCGAAGAATTTATTGTTTATGACGATTCCAACAATATGATCTGGATTGCGCCAATAGATGAGGATGATAGTGGAGAGTACAACGGCTATGTGACAGATGCACTCCCAATAACCATTAATCTTGGAGCAGGAGTGAAGAAGTATGTAGATGTTGAGGTGCTTTGTTACGATGACCGTGAAGTAAATCAATACGGCTACTTGTTTTTTGATATAATTCCACGGGAACTCTATGAATTATGCTTCTTTACAAACTATTGTACAGAAAATGGCAGGCACTATACAGCAAATTACAGTGTTGATCTTTGGTATGTTATAGAAGGTGCAGATGATGAACTGTTAATTGAAGATTCTATGCCTGTGACGGACATTAATCAATATGGAGATTACTATGCAGAACCTGTTTGTATGACTATTCCGGCACCTATGCTTGGTGAGGATGGAGAAGATGGATATCTCTATTATGAAGTAACTCTTCTCGATTGGGAAGGTAATTACTCAGACATAGAAGATGGATCTATAACTAAGTCCGGATACTTGAGCTGGAATGAAATAGAAGACCTACTTGATGCCGATGAAAATGATTCCACAGTTGATTACTGGCACGTGTTCTTAGGTTGCGGACAAGATGACGGTCAAACTGGCGGCGGAAACGGTGGAGGAGAAGATTGTGAGAATACAGATCCTACTGCAGACTGTGATGATGATGGTGTTGCGAACAGATGTGATGAGAATGCGGTCGGCTATGGAGAGTTTGATTGCGATAATGATGGCATTGACAATATGGACGAGAATGACGGATGTGTTGATGATTCTGATCCCAATTGTGGTGAAGAGGTAGCAGAGGAACCTGAACCATGTCTTCCTACGGCTGATACTGGATGTATAACATCTACGTTTGAGGGTACAGTTTCGAACGATTTTCCGATTGAGTGGATTTACAATGATACAGCTATTGGCACCTTGAGATTCACTGTAGAAGAAGATGGAGATTTGGTAGTTGGAGCTACCTTCTTTGTACAGGAAGGTTATAGCATGGATAATATTGAGATTCTCGTGAATGGCGAAGTGATCAAATGTACTGATACGGATTTAGCTAGCACTTTATATCAAATAACAGTAGAAGGGGATTTCAGTTATACAGATCTGGAAGTAGAGGTGAGAGCTAATCTCTGCAATATCCTGGAATAATAATCTTCTATAATTTTTTAACCGGGGGGTGACTAATTATTTAGAAGATTAATTGACTTCTCCAATTTATGGGAGAAGCAATGGAGAAGGCCATTCAGATTTTTCTGAATGGCTTTCTTTTTTGTTAAAATTTACATAAAATTTTTTTTAGTTCTAATAATCTTTATGTTCGTATAGATACATTTTGAGTAAAGGTCGTTCATTTTTTAGCATCGCGTTGGGAGTACCTGAAACACAGATATTTTTATAGAAAAAAAAAGAAATTGAATTCCGTAAATTGGACCGTCCTAATTGGAATAAAAATCTTTCGTTGATCTTGTAGGAATCTAGCTGTTAAAGTACTAGTGCCAATTTGAAGGTTACTTGTGGTATGGACTTTGCAAATTATCAAAAACAAATTACTAATCGGGAATAGAAAAAGAATCCCCAAAAGTCTAAACCTCCTTATGAGAAAATTAAAAGTTTTATTTTTGCTACCAGTGCTTGGAATGATAGCTTGTAGTGAAGATCCAATCAGTGAAATTGACAACACCACCCCGAACTCCATCACCGAAGATTTTAACCAAAATTTAACAGAAAAAGCCTATCCGAAACAGTTAGGTGCTACCTCACAAGTTTACTTTGCGGGTCAGAAATTGCCTGTGGAAGAGATTAAAGGGTCTTATGTTTATCAGGGAGATATAATCCTTCCTAAAGACATGGCGAATGTACAACCTAAGAAGCTTGTTTACCAGGAAGGGGAGTCACTCCAAAAAAGTACCGGTAGAACCTCCGGATTATGGAAAGATAATACAGTATATTTTCAGGTAGATTCTAATTTACCTAATCAGCAGCGTGTATATGACGCTGTAAAACATTGGGAAAGTAATACTTCTCTGGATTTTGTAGAAAGATCTGGAGTATCAGATTATATCTATTTTACCGCCGGAGCTGGTTGTTCTTCTTATATAGGAAGAGTAGGAGGAAGGCAGGAAATAACACTTGCCGATGGCTGTAGCACAGGAAATACTATCCACGAGATAGGGCATGCTGTCGGACTGTGGCACGAACAGAGCCGTGTAGACCGGGATAGACACGTTACTATTTTATATGACAATATCGAGAGTGGAAGAGAGCATAATTTTTCTACCTATGAGGAGATGGGATACGAGGGAGAAGAATTTACATCTAACTTAGATTTCAACTCAATTATGATGTACAGTTCCTATTCGTTTTCCAAAAATGGGGAGCCAACAATTGTCAAGAACGACGGTGGTGCATATTATGTGCAAAGACAAGAACTTTCCTCGGGAGATATCCAGGGAATAGAAAGTATGTATCCATCCGGTTCGGGAACAACAACTTCGGAACCCAATTATATTAATGGTGAATACTATACTGTAAGCGGATTAACTGTACTGCGGTACAATGATTCATGGTATTACGGGTCCAGATTTGGCTGGAGAAAAGTTAAATTAGTAGATAGTAACTGGTATTGGGTATAAACGAAACGTTTTATTTTTCAAATAGAAAAAGCCTCGCATGCAGCGGGGCTTTTTATTTTTTTATAGGTATAAAATCCTCACCTGTTGTGAAGAAATTCCCCACTTTCTCTTTCTGCTTCAAATGCATTTCGTCTAAAGTATTTTTTAACAAAATTTTGTGGATTTTTATTGAGTCTGGTTTAGCTCCTTAATTTTCTCACTGCTAAAACTAATGAGATCGGCAAAGAATTCGGTAAATTCCTCCTGGAATTCAGTGTAATATATTTCCAACTCTTCCACTGCAAGGTTCATCTGTGATTTTCCCTTTGTGCGATGATTCATCTGATAAAGGATTTTTGTTATTCCGTCTATACTAGCATAGCTTAAAAGCCAATTATCGCGAAACATATAAGGCATAAACCTTTGAACACTTTTTGGCAGAACAGTTTTGTTCTCCCTAAGGAGGTCGTAAAATTCTTCAGTATATTCTTCCAGATGTTGCTGGGAATAGTGGTTCCAGTTTTTAGCCAGAAAATGATCGTAAAGGATATCTACAATCACCCGGCTGTAGTGGCTGTACCGGCTAAACAACCTGGTCACACTTTTTGTTACTATGGGATGCGTATCCGTATAATGATCTATCGCCCGGTGTAGCACGATTCCCTTCTGTATAGGCTCAGGGAAATTCAGGAACTTTTTGCCTTTTACAGAATCTGCTATAAAATTCCCAATTTTTAGATTGTCATCATCTCCCGATAAATAAACATGTGCCAGATAATTCATTTTTTGAAGGTACAAATTTTAGCTTGTACTGTTTAAATTTTGTTAAGTTTTGGAGGTGTGGGCAAGAGCCTTGTATATTTGAGCCGTAAAAATTAATTATAAAAGTGAGACCATGAGCTTAATCAAATCAATTTCGGGAATAAGAGGAACAATAGGAGGAAAAACTTCTGAAAATCTCACCCCTATAGATACTGTAAAATTTGCCGCAGCTTATGGTACCTGGCTTAAAAGTGGGAGCCAAAAAGAAAAACTCAAGGTAGTGATTGGAAGGGACGCCAGGATTTCCGGAAGAATGATTCAGGAATTAACGATGAACACTCTTACAGGATTAGGTATAGATGTTATTGATGTTGGGCTTTCCACCACCCCCACGGTAGAAGTTGCCGTTCCAATGGAAGGAGCCGACGGCGGAATTATTCTCACAGCCAGCCATAATCCAAAGCAATGGAATGCACTTAAACTGCTGAATAGTAAAGGAGAATTTCTCGATGGGAAAGAAGGAGCTAAAATATTGGATCTGGCAGAAAATGAATCTTTTGATTTTGCTGAAGTAGATGATCTGGGAACTATCACCAAAAAAGAAGATTATATAGATATCCATATAGAAGAAGTTTTAAGACTTAAACTTGTAGATGTGGAGAAGATCAAAGGAGCAGGATTTAAAGTGGTAGTAGATGGCGTAAATTCTACCGGAGGAATTGCAATACCCAAGCTGCTGAAGAAACTTGGTGTAGAAGTGACAGAACTTTATTGTGAGCCTAATGGCCATTTCCCACATAATCCTGAACCATTAAAGGAACATCTTGAAGATATCTGCGCACTGGTAAAAAAGGAGAACGCTGATTTTGGTATCGTGGTAGATCCAGATGTGGACCGTCTCGCTTTTATAGATGAAAAAGGGGAGATGTTTGGTGAGGAATATACACTCGTGGCTTGTGCAGATTATGTTTTGGGTAAGACAAAGGGTAATACCGTAAGTAACCTGTCTTCTTCAAGAGCTCTAAGGGATGTAACAAACAAGCACAACGGTGAATACAAAGCAAGTGCTGTTGGAGAAGTAAACGTTGTCCAGTTAATGAAGGATTCCTCGGCAATTATTGGCGGTGAAGGAAACGGCGGAATTATTTATCCTGAATCACATTACGGAAGAGATAGTCTTGTTGGAGTAGCTTTATTCCTTACGCATCTTGCAGAAAAGCAAATCACTGTTTCTGCCCTTCGGAAAGAATATCCGTCATATTTTATGAGCAAAAATAAAATTGAACTTACGCCAGACCTTGATGTAGATGGGATTTTAAAGTCAGTAGAAAAGCGGCATAAAGATGAAGAGATATCTACCGTTGATGGTGTAAAAATTGATTTTCCTGAAAATTGGGTTCATCTGAGAAAATCTAATACAGAACCAATAATCAGAATATATACCGAGGCAAAAAGCCAGAAAGAGGCAGACGAACTTGCACAAAAAATGATTAAGGAAATACAGGATATAATTGCGTGATCAATCAATTATTTTTGAATTTTCAGGAATAGGGTTGTGACTGTGTTTCCAGCGCTTGTGCGTCCAAAGATAATACTCCGGTTTCTTTCGTATTTGTTTTTCCAATAGGTCCAGATATGTGCGCGTAATTTGATGCGCAGGTTCTTGTGCTGCAGAATCTGTAATATTGACGAGGTTGGCAACGTAATGCCCTCTTGATACTTTTTCGACATTAAGATACAGTACCGCCATATTAAATTCTCTTGCCAGCTTTTCAGATCCAATAAAGACTGGAGCTTTAATATTTAAAAAATCTGCCCAATACTTTGATTTTAACAGTTTGGGAGACTGGTCTGCGACCATCGCATAAATTGCACGTTTGTTTTCGCTTTCGTGCTTAGTAATAGTAATAGTTGCTTTTGTGGTTGAAATAAGTTCGCCATTAAACCTTCCGCGAATATCCCTTACCAGTTTGTCGAAGTAAGGATTCTTTATTTTTTTATATATTCCATAAGCTATAACATCTAAGCCGTATAACTGTAAAGCTATCATCCATTCATAACTGGCATAATGCCCGCACATCATCATTATGCTTTTGTCTTGCTTTTGAAGACGAATAATTTCTTCAGGATTAACGAATTTAAAACGTTTTCTAAGCTCCTTTTCAGAAATTGAAAGGGTTTTAATCATTTCAAGAAACATGTCGCACATGTGAGAGTAAAACTTCTTTCTTATTCTAAAGCGTTCTTCTTCAGTTTTTTCCGGAAAAACCAGTTTCAGATTTTCAGCAACTACTTTTTTCCGGTAGCCAATAATGTGGTACACTAAAAAGAAAACAGCATCAGATACCGCATAAAATAACTTAAACGGTAGTATCGAGATAATCCATAAAAGGGGATAAATCAACCAAAAAACCAGGGCGTGCATAAAAAAGTTTTCAGCAAATATATGGTATATTTGACACTAAACTTAAGTAGATATGGGAGATTTGAGTCTGGTGACTATCATAGTAATTGCAGCAAATGTGATTATTTCATTTAAGGGTTTTAATGATGATGCTTTCTTTGAAAAATATAAATTTAATATTGGAGATATACAGAGGGGCGCTAAATATCAATTATTGACATCAGGCTTCCTGCACGTAAACACTACCCACCTCTTTGTAAATATGCTTACCCTCTATTTTTTTGCGAACGTTGTGATCTATGGTCTGGGTAATACAGGTTTTATACTGGTTTATATCGCCAGCCTGATATTGGGTAATTTACTCTCTTACATTTTTCATAAACACGAACCCCACTATAGGGCGGTTGGAGCCAGTGGTGCTGTGATGGGTATACTTTATTCTGCTATATTATTACGTCCGGATATGATGCTTGGACTGTTTTTTGTTATACCTATTCCTGCTTACATCTTTGGTATTGGATATTTGCTTTACACAATCTGGGGGATGAAAAAACAGTTTGGGAATATAGGTCACGATGCACATTTTGGTGGTGCAGCCGGGGGCTATCTTCTCACATTAGTTCTGGCTCCATGGGTTTTTCAAAGTCATTTGCTTATGGTTATCCTGTTGGCTGTACCATTGGTAATTTTATTTGTATTGCAGAAAATGGGCAAAATTTAAACTTAACAATTTAAAGACTAAAAAATGATTAAGAAAATTTTTTACCTCATAGCAATTCTTATTGCTTCAGGATCTATGGCTCAGGAAAGTAGTTCTAACCTGGTCAATGTGATCGGCGAGGGTACGGTAAATGTGGTGCCAGATAAGGTGATTATTAAATCCCGTGTAGAACACGAAGGGGAAAGTGCCGCTGCTGTTAAAAAACAGAATGACGAGGCTGTAAATGCGATAATAAAGTTTCTGAAGGAAAGTGGTATCCCCGAAAAACATATTAATACGGATTATATTAGATTAAACAAGTCTTATAATTATAACGAAAAGACATCCTCTTTTTCAGCAAATCAGGCCATTTCTATTACTCTTGAAGATATTGAGGATTATGAGATGATAATGTCGGGATTGTTGGAAGTAGGACTTAACAGGATTGATGGTGTTGAATTTAAATCTTCGGAAGCTGAAAAATTTGAGTCCAAAGCTCGAAAAGAAGCAGTTCTGGATGCCAAAAGGATAGCTGAAGAACTTGTGGCTCCCTTAGGTCAGCAAATTGGAAAGGCAATTTTTATATCGGAAGGTACCGTTAACAATCCGCAGCCAATGTACAGGATGGCTATGATGGGTGATAGTGTCGAAAGTAGCCGGGAATCTATAGCGCCGGGTGAAATGGAAATTACTGTAAGGGTAAATGTAGGTTTTCTGCTAGAGTAAATTAACCAACCAGGCGTTGTAAAGAGCAGGCTTGAAAATGGCAATTTTCGTCCTCTTCTATATTACTCAGCCCATTGCTTAAATAATAAAAATGACTTTCAGAAACTCCTGAAAGTCATTTTCTATTCTATTCAACTTCTTCCGCAGTCGCTTTCCACATTAGCAGGTCGAAAATTAACAAATTTCGTGCTTCATTTTGATTTAGAAGGTTCTATAAGGTTTGTGCTTATATTTTATTAAGAAAAAAGACCTCACAGATTTTCAAAATCTGTGAGGTCTGATGCTAAACCTATAAGGGTTTTTACGACTCACGTTTCAAAAAAGCCAATCCTATGACAGCGAGTCGATAATTGGCAATTTTCAGTCTACATTTATTTAATTCAGTAATTCCTGAACTCTTGCTTCAAGTTCATCGCCACGTAGATCGCGATCTACAATTACACCATTCTCATCAAGAATAAAAGTTGCCGGAATTGCTTTTATGTTGTAAAGTTGTGCTACAGGGTCCTGCCAAAATTCCAGATGAGATACGTGATTCCATTCCAATCCATCCTCTTCAATAGCCTGTAGCCATTTATCTTTTTGGCCGGGGCGATCAAGAGAAACACCAATAATATTTAGACCCTGATCATGGTACTTATCATATATTTTTACCACGTTTGGATTTTCTACACGACATGGTTTACACCATGCAGCCCAAAAGTCGATAATTGTCACTTTTCCCATAGCGTCTGAAAGGGAAAGTTCAGATCCATCGGGAGTAGGAGCTGTAAATTCGGGTGCTTTACTTCCTATAGCAACAGTAGCCTGTTGTTCCAGGGTTTCCTGAAGGCTTTTTCCAATGGTTGTGTTTTTTAAGTCTTCAGATAGACCGTTGTACATTTCCTGAATTTCTTTTACAGGATAAATTTTCATGCTGAGCATGTCCATCAGGATCATAAGCGATACGTAAGAATCTTTATTCTCCTCAAAGATTTTTTTCTTGGAAACCTGGTCATTATCTTTTATTTCCTGTTCTGCGGCCTGTAAAGTCACAAATGCAGAAGAATCTTTGGCATTATATGCTTTTTGCATTTCAGATCGACCAGCTTGTATCTTCCGGTTCACTTCCTTTAAATGATCCATATATTGGTTTAAAGCGCGATTCTCTTTACCTCCCGAAATCCTAGAACTCCTTAAGCTGTCCTTATAGGCTTCAATATTAATTTCTTCATTTTCAGAAATATAGATAATATTGCCTCCTATTCCCTCAAAGGAGATAAAAGCCATATTTGGAGATTCATTATCCTCAAGATCAGCCTGAAATTGGCCGTTTTGAACCTGTACTGTGTCTATTATTGCAGGTCTTTCGGTTTCCTTACTAATTTCAGAAATATACACGTTAGTACCATCTTCAACACCTTCAATAGTTCCACTTATAAAATATCCTTTTTCTTCTTCTCCACAAGAAGCCATAAGAAGAATACAAGCAAATAATATTAGTAAATTCCGCATAAAAAATTATTTTTATTTGAAGCAAAAATAAGGAACTACTATGGCACTAATTAGCATTTCTAATAAAATATTGTTAATAATTGTTAATTTAGGGCATCTGAATATTCAGCAAAATATAGAACAGGTAATTTTACGGTATATTAAAGCATTATGAAGGAACAACTGGAAGATTTTCCCTTAGAGATTAAGATAAGTTTTCACAAAGTATTTGAGCAATATGAAGCTGAAATAAAAAAGGAGCATAACAAAATTGCCAATAAATATATTGAGAGCGTAATGGAGTATATTTCCCAATTTCCTGAACTTACTGAAGGAATTGAGGATGCTGGTGACCTCGAAAAGTATGAGGAACCCATAAAGGTTTTGCTTAATGATCTTTTTCCTACGGTCCTTACAAATAATGAGATTAAAGCGGCATCTATACCTTATCATAATATCCTTTTTAACGCTTCCAGTAGATTAAAAAATATCCTTGAAATGGCCGGCGATGATTTTGTGCTGGAGACGAGGGATATTGATGAAGATGCACATTATATTAATGCCTGTATAAATATCCTGAAGGAAGAGTACGGATATGATATTGATTTTTCGCGCCCTTTATACTATGACATACCCGATGAAAATGGTGTTTCAAGACATTACCGAATTGCAATAAATGGCGACTTTGTAGAAATTTTTCCAAAAGAAAATGCACCTGAAATCACTCAGGAAGATGTAGATCTTCTTATCCAGAATATTGATGATATTGATCTCTGGAAAAAGAAATTTCCTCCAAGAAGTTATGTTTTTAAAGGTTTCACCATTGTTAATCTTACAGATGTTACGGTAGACGATGCAATCTCTAAGCTTAAAACCACGCTTTTGTATAATGAATCATCACAGAAGGATGAACTTAAAAGCCTGGAGGGAATATTTCGTTCAATTTATAAAATCCCGGATTTAAAAGTTGGTTTTACAGTCTTTGATACTTCAGAAAAGAGTTTTGAACCTTTGGAGAGTGATGATACCAGCAGCTTTCTTTTAAACGGCAGGACTTCACTGGACAGTGATGAAGGCTTGTGTGATGAAGCTTATAAAAAGCTGGTCGAGGGACATAGCTATTTTTCCATCTCCAATGTAGATGCTTATGCCAGAAAGACTAATAATAATTCGCTTTCTCAAAACCTAAAGGCAAACAATGTTAAGAGTTGTATCCTGGCACCAATAGCAAAAAAGAACCGACTCTTGGGTATTCTCGAATTGGTTTCCGAAAGGAAGAATGAGCTGCACAGTATAAACGCTCTAAAGCTGGACGAAATTTTACCGTATATAGTGACGGCGGTAGAACGAAACCGTTCAGATTTTGAAAATAGGGTGAAAGCTATCATCCAGAGTGAATGTACTTCTATTCACCCTAGTGTTCTCTGGGTTTTTGAGAGGGAAGCAAGAAAATTTATCAGGGACCTGGATGATGATGGTTTGGCTTCATTTAAAGACATCAGCTTTAAAAATGTTTATCCATTGTATGGTCAAATTGATATCGTAGCTTCTTCGGAAGCAAGAAATACTGCAATTCAGAAAGATCTTTTAACTCAGTTAAATTTTATTCTGGAAATAATAAGAATGGGTTCTGAAATAGAAGAACTTTCTATTTATGAACAGGTGGGATTCCGTATTTCAGAATTTAAGCAGGAGCTTGAAGAAAGCTTAAACGCTTCCAGTGAGCAGAAAGTCTTTAATTTGCTTGAGAAGGAGGTTAACCCAACAATGACTCATTTGAGGAAGCAATCCAATGAGCTAAAACAGAAGGTGGAGGAGTACGAATCTATGCTGAACCCAGACACCGGTCTTGTTTATGACGAAAGGAAAAAATATGACACCACCGTCCAACATGTAAACAGGACGATGTCCCGTTACATTGATAGAAAGCAGGTTCAGGCTCAAAAAATCTATCCTCATTACTTTGAGCGCTATAAGACCGATGGCGTAGACCATAACATTTATATTGGAGCTTCAATGGCTAATAATAAGCCCTTCAATAAAATTTACCTTTACAATTTGAGGTTATGGCAACTAAGCACAATGTGCGAAATGGAAAACCGCTTCTATAAGTTACAGGAAACTACTCCAGTAAAACTGGATGCAGCTTCTTTAATTTTGGTTTATAACAGTACCATGTCTATAAGATATCGAATGGATGAAAAGAAATTTGATGTAGACGGCACCTACAATGCGCGTTATGAGATAATTAAAAAGAGAATTGATAAAGCTTACATCAAGGATACCGAAGAAAGAATTACTCAAAAAGGTAAGATTGCAATAATTTATTCGCAAAGAAGCGACGAAAGAGAATACTTGAGATATATTAAATATCTCCAGGCGAAAAATTACGTAGGAGAAGAAGTGGAATTGCTCGAGTTGCAGGATGTGCAGGGCGTAGTTGGCTTGAAGGCGATTAGGGTAAATGTTTTATACTCTACCGGAGACAACCCGGAAGAGGAGAACATTACTTACGAAAACCTGATGCAGGAATTACATTAAGTAGAAACCTACTACAAAACTTATTACTGAAACAATAATACCTACCATAAAAACGGTATAGGTAAGTCTCAGTAGAAAATATTTGCGATGCAGGACCTTTCCCAGGAGGTGTAAATCCAGCATCAGGGATTCGTACACAAAATCTTTGTCTTTAATCATTTCCTGCATTCCCCACCGGAATTGTTCAAAAGGCATTTTATGAAAATTGCCAAAAAACAGTAGGTTTACTTCCTTGTTTTCAACCTGTTCTTTGGTGAACTCTCCACTGGTTACATTTGGTCTCGTAGACATTATCGAAAGGATGATAGATGCAACGCTAAAGAGAATCAGGATCAGACTCGGGATAAGGAGGTGTTTATTAGAGGCTGCGTCCAGTTTTGGGATAAGGTTGGCAAGAGCCAGGGAAATGATAATTGCATTAACAGATAAAAGGATGTTAGCTTTAGTATCGGCAATGTCACTTAATTTGATGTGGTTTCTAAGAGTAACCCGGAACATTGTTTGAATACTACGCTCTGGATTATCATTTTTATACTGAGCCTTGAGCCTGGCCTTATTTTCCTCTTTCTGAAGTTTTTTCTGCCTTTTTTTCTGGTCTTCAATTAGTTCCAGCAGGTTTTCTTCCTTTACAGGTTTCCAGTTTTCCCGTGCATACTCTGTGTAATACTGATGCTTTTCTGTAAAAAGGTGTATGTTTTCCTGAATCCATTCTTCCCCGGTAAAATTTTTGATATTATGAAGCTGGAGTTCCTGTCTTAGAAATTCGCTGGCATCTTCAAAGTAATCTTTTGCGAAATGAGAAGAATCTGCATCCCGTATAATCTTCTCAGCTTCAGTTTGAGGGCTGTTTTCAAATTTCGTAGCTTTTATTAACCTGGCCACTTCATCTATAAGATCCTCGGTAGCATTATTTTCCTTAAGAAAACCAGTGGCAAGCTTAACGCTTTCTTCTTCATGTCCGTGATAGGTTTTAGTATAGCCCGTGTCGTGAAGCCAGGCTGCCAGTATGAGCGCCTCTTCTTCTTTAACATTAATTTGAGAATTATCCACTATTTCTTTAGTACTTTTAACTACACGCTCTGTATGCTTGTAGTTATGATAAATAAAGGTGTTTGGAAGCTCTTCTTTAAAAAGATCTTGTACAAATTTATCTGCTTTCTCAATGAGGTTGTTCATATAGCGGAGACTTAAATTTTCTTGCCAAATTACAAAAATATTACCAAAACGTTTATGAAATTTAAATACGTGATCATTGCCATTTTGGCCATTATCATTCTCCAGGCATGTTCTTCTACAATCGCTAAATATCGTGAGGGTGAACTTCAGGAGAATTTTGGTTACCCGGTAGCCAGGGAAATAGAGAAATCTTTTTATATTTTGGGAGACGGTGGTTATTCTCCTATTGGCGGAAGTTCTTTAGGTATCATTGCTTTTAAAAACTTTCTGGATTCTATTCAGCATCCCGACCAATATGCTGTTTTTCTTGGTGATAACATTTATCCTGTAGGAATGCCTGTTAAAGATAGTCCTAAGCGTGAAGAAGCTGAATACCGGTTAGATGTCCAGCTTGATGCCCTTGGGAATTTCGACGGAAATGTTTTATTTATGCCAGGAAATCACGACTGGTACAGCAATGGTATTGCAGGTCTTGAAAGACAGAAGGAATACCTGAAAGAAAATTCTGAAAAAAAAGTTACCTGGATTCCCGATACCGGCTGCGGACTGGAGGTTCTTGAGATCACTGAGAATATCCAGATGGTTGTTATTGATTCCCAATGGTATCTTGAAGATTGGGACAGGCATCCCACGATAAATGATAATTGTGATGGTATTAAAACCCGGGAAGCAATGTTTCTGGAGGTGGAATCTGAGATTAAAAAGAATCAGGATAAAACTTTAATTATTGCCATACATCACCCATTGCTTACCAATGGAACGCATGGCGGTCAGTATGATTTTGACCAGCACTTATATCCTTCACAAAAAAAGATTCCTGTACCTGTTTTGGGTTCTCTGGTGAGCCTTGTCAGGACGACAGGAGGAGTTTCTATTCAGGATGCTCAAAATGAACGTTATAAATCGTTGGTGCAGCGGTTAACTACGCTTGCTCAACAGGGCGAACGTTTAATTTTTATTTCCGGACATGAGCATTCCTTACAATATATTGTAGACGAAAATGTGAATCAGATAGTTTCAGGATCAGGTTCCAAGTCTTCTTATGTAAGGCTGAGCAACGATGGTCTCTTCGCTTATGAAGGGGAGGGATTTACTGTTTATGATGTTTTTACCGATGGTTCTTCCTGGGTGAGTTTTTACGGGAATGAAAATAATAAACCAAAATTGTTATATCAGCGGGAAGTTTTTTCTGCTCCAGTAGGATATGATACTTCAGAATTACCTGATGATTTTCCGGAGAAAATAACAGCTTCCATTTATTCAGAAGAGGAAACCGACAAAGGGGTAGCATTTAAGACACTTTGGGGAGAACGTTACAGGGAACTGTATGGCAAGAAAATAGAATTTAAAGTGGCAGATCTTGATACACTCCGTGGAGGCCTGGAGGTAGTGAGAGAAGGAGGAGGACACCAGACGGTTTCCCTTCGGGTAAAAGACAGCCTGGGGAGGGAATACAATTTCCGTAGAATAAGGAAAGAAGCAGTTCAGTTTCTTCAGACCGTGGCTTATAAAAGTAAACCAATAGAAGATCAATTGGAGAATACTGTTGCAGAACGCTTTGTAGAGGATTTTTATACCTCGGCACATCCTTATGCTTTCCTGGCAATTCCAGATCTTTCTCAGGCTGCAAATGTCTATCATACCAACCCGGAAGTGTATTATTTACCCAGGCAGGAGGAATTGGGAAAGTACAATGAAAATCACGGGGATGACGTTTATATGCTTGTAGAACGTCCTGAAGAAAACTGGCTTGATTATAAAAGTTTTGGAAGCCCAGATCATGATATCGTAAGTACATCAGGAATGTTTGAGCGTTTAAGACAAGATGAAAGGTACATGTTGGACGAGTCGGCATATGTAAGAGCACGCGTTTTTGATATGCTTATAGGAGATTGGGACCGGCATCAGGATCAATGGAGATGGGCAGAAATAGAGACAGAAGAGGGAAACAGGATTTTCCGGCCTATCCCTCGGGACCGGGATCAGGTTTTTTCTAATTTTGATGGCGCATTTTTTGGGACACTGCGGGCTTTTTCTGGATTTGCCAATCAATTTGCAGTTTACGGAGCAGATATTACAGATGTACAATGGTTTAATATTGCCGCTGCCGGGCTGGACAGATCACTGCTTCAAAATGTTGGAAGAGAAGCATGGCTGGAAGAAGCACAATATATTCAGGAAAACGTAACAGATGAGGTAATTGAAGGGGCTTTTTCAAAGTTACCTCCGGAAACGCTTGGCGAGACTACAGAGCAACTTGTAGAAAATGTAAAGGCACGTCGTGATAACATAGTAGCAATAGCAGAGCGGTACTACGAGCACTTTTCCAAACTTGCCATTGTCACCGGTACAGACAAAGATGATTTCGTGGATGTGGTTCGCATGCCGGAGGGCCGCACCCGCGTTACCATTTCCAGGAATAAAGAAGGCGAACGGGCAGAAATTATCAGCGATAAAATTTATAATAAAAAGGATACTAAAGATATCTGGATCTATGCTCTGGATGATGATGACCAGATTACCGTAGAGGGCGAGGGTGATAATTATATTTTTTTACGGATTATCGGCGGACAGAACAACGATGTGTATACCATAAGGAATAAGGAAAAGCTGAAGATTTATGACCATAAATCAAAACCTAATACTATAAAAGAAGGAGCAGACGCAAAATTCAGGTTTTCTGACAGGTACGAAACGAATACCTATGACAAAGACAAGAAAAATTATACATCCGGAAATATTACTCCGGGAATCGGGTATAATCCTGATGAAGGTTTTAAGATTGGTATAAAGGCCGGTTTTGCCAAATATGGCTTCAAGAGAAATCCCTTTACTTCAAAACATACCCTGGGTGGAGGATTTTATTTCGCAACAGGAGGTTTTGATCTTAACTATCAGGGAGAATTTGCGCATATTCTCGGAAATTACAACCTACAGGTAGGTGCCCATTTTTCAAGTCCTAACTACGCAAAAAACTTTTTTGGTTATGGTAACGAAACCCGAAATTTCGATGATGAATTTGGAATGGACTATAACAGGACAAGAATTAGCAGGATAGGTACCGAGGCTGGTTTTGTTAATGCAACTCCCTTCGGAAGCTATTTTGAATATAAAGCTAATTTTGAAGCTGTAAAAGTGGAAGACACAGAAGGACGTTTTATTTCTGAAGGTTTTAATCCAAATGAGGAAACAAACTTTTTTGACCGGAAATTTTTTGCAGGACTTGATGCCATTTACAGATATGAAAGTTATGACAACAGATTAAATCCAACAAGAGGAATGCACTTTGAGCTTAACCTTGGGGGAAAACTAAACACAGCAGATACAGATCAGCATTTTGGGTACTTCAAGCCCTATTGGAGTTTCTATAACGCCGTATCCAGAAGCAGAAAATTTGTTTTAAAAACTAAAGTTCAGGCGCATCTTAATATGGGCGATGGCTATGAATTTTATCAGGCAGCAGAGCTTGGTGGTGACACTGGGCTAAGAGGGTACCGGCAGGAGCGCTTTATAGGTAAAAGTGCTTTTGCTACGGGAGCAGATCTCCGGTATAGCTTTGATACGCTAAAAACCAATTTCCTTCCTTTTCAGATAGGCGTTTTTGGCGGGTATGACGTGGGGCGGGTATGGACCGATTTTGAAGAGAGTTCTCTCTGGCACGACAGTTATGGAGGAGGAATATGGATTAATAGTGCCGAAGCTATAAACGGAACTTTTAGCTTGTTTTCAGGCGGAGAAGGGGCAAGGTTCTCCTTTGCATTTGGGTTTAGGTTTTAACTCTGAAAAATTACCTTCTCCGGAGTGAATAGATGCCTCTTAAAAATGGCAATTATCGGCCTTTGTTGAGGTACGAAGTAAGAAGTACAAGGGACGAAATCTTGTTTCTCTTCTCTTTTTCAAGGCAGTGCCTGAAAATGACAATTTTCGACCTTCAGTTTTACCACGAATAGAAAAAAAATCATTTTCCCGCAGATCGCGCCGATTTTCGCAGAAAAGATGCTGTGGCTTCAGGAAAAATCATACATTGAAAATGACAATTATCGGCCTTTGTTGAGTTGCGAAGTAAGAAGTACGAGGGACGAAATCTTGTTTCTCTTCTCTTTTTCAAGGCAGTGCCTGAAAATGGCAATTTTCGACCTTCAGTTTTACCACGAATTGAAAAAATTCGTTTTCCCGCAGAGCCCGCTGATTTTCACATAGAAGATGCTGTGACTTCAGAAAAAGAGGGGACTCTAAAACTGCAATTATCGGCTTTTGTTGAGGTGCGAAGTAAAAGGTTCGAGGGACGGAGTTTCTCTTTGTGCTCGTTTTTGGGCAGTGTGTGAAAATGACAACTTTCGACCTTCAGTTTTACCACGAATAGAAAAAATTCGTTTTCCCGCAGATCGCGCTGATTTTCGCAGAGAAGATGCTGTGGCTTCAGGAAAAAACACACACCGAAAATGGCAATTATCGGCCTTTGTTGAGGTGCGAAGTAAGAAGTACGAGGGACGAAATCTTGTTTCTCTTCTCTTTTTTAAGGCAGTGCCTGAAAATGGCAATTTTCGACCTTCAGTTTTACCACGAATTGAAAAAATTCGTTTTCCCGCAGAGCCCGCTGATTTTCGCAGAGAAGATGCTGTAACCTCAGAAAAAGAGGGGACTCTGAAACTGCAATTATCAACCTTTATTGAGGTGCGAAGTAAAAGGTTAGAGGGACGAAATCTTGTTTCTCTTCTCTTTTTCAAGACAGTGCCTGAAAATGACAACTTTCGACCTTCAGTTTTACTACTTATTCATTAATAGACTTTTGTCCTTCCGCAGATTGTTTATAAAAAATGCTTTGTCTTCAGAAAAAGGAGACGTGCTAAAAATGGCTATTATTGGCAAGTTTTAAAAGGTCTAGTCTTTACTTCCTTTTTCTAAATTACTATTTTTTTCAATGGAAAGATTATTAGTGAAATCGATCGTCCTGATAGGGAATGGGATATTAATTCCATTTTTATCAAAAGCTTTTTTAATTTCAATAATTGCTATATTCTTTGCTAATAGAATATCCCTGTTTTTGGAAACATCTGTCCAGAATCGCACCACAAAATTTATAGAACTGTCACCAAATTCTTCATACATAAATTCAACTTCTTCATTAGTACGCGGCGGGAAAGCTTTCGCTATAGTTTCTGTGGTAAGCTTTTGAACGAATTCAAGATCGGAACTGTAACCAACGCCGCAATTGAGCATCACCCTGGAACGCATGGTCCTTGTGTAGTTCTTAAAAGGTTCCTCGATTATTTTTCCATTGGGAATTACGACATAGTTATTATCTGATTGCTTAATAACAATATTTCGAAGATTAATCTCTGTCACTGCACCGGCAAAGCCATTTGTTTCAATCCAGTCACCTATTTGTAGCTCCGGAAGAAAACTTAGTATTAGTCCGGAAAATGTGTTGGTTAGGGTTCCCTGGAGGGCCAGACCTATAGCTAAACCTACTACACCGGCACCCGCAAGTACAGAAGTTAATACAGTGTCTAAATTAAGAAGACCCAGAGCTATGAAAAAACCGATAAGTACAATGATAACCTTCAGTACTTTTACGGACATTTCTCTTATAGAAGCTTGTTTTACTTTTCCTCTGAGGAGTTTATTGATCAGATTGCCAACGTACTTGGCGATAAAAATAAAGACAATAAAGACCAGTACGGCCATAATAAAATTGGGCAAATTCAGGATTATACTATCCAGCCATTCGCCCAATTTTGTTCCAATTTTATCTATGGAATTTCTGAAACTAAAGTTTTCCAACATTTAGTATTATATATTTTTAAAATTAAATTTGTTTATGATTGTCGCTGGTTTTCATTTTCCAGGCATCCAGCATCCAACTGGTCTTTTCGAGTTCTCTAATATAGGCTCCAATAAGATCTATAGTTCCTTCATCTCCGCCTGCTTCGGCAACTTTTATTACCTTTCGCATTTGGTTGAGCAGAACACGATGATCCTCAAGAAGTTTTTCAATCATTTCAGAATCTGATAATTGACTACCTGATTCTTTGATGCTTGACATTTTAAGATAGTCGCTTAAATTACTAGTTGGCTGATGACGGAGCGTGAGAATTCGTTCTGCAATCTCGTCTACCTTTAATTTCGCCTCGTCGTAAAGCTCTTCAAATTTTTCATGAAGATCAAAAAAGTTTTTACCAATAACATTCCAGTGAAAATTTCTAAGTTTTTGGTAATATAAATGATAATCGGCTAAAAGTGTATTTAATTCTTTTACAGTTTTCTCTGTTTTCGTATTATCTAAACCTAAGTAGCTCATAGTTTTTATTGATTGAATTTTAAAATTACATACAAAAATATGATAATGGTCATCCTTGTGCAACCTTAGTTTCTGAATTAATAGAAGTTTAACTAAGCTAGTTTAGAGGGCGATTTTCCTTAAGATCTAATTTCTTTAGCATTTCCTTGGACATCTGGCCCCCTGAAATTCCATAGCCATCAACAAGAACCCCTTTTTTGCCATTTTTAGCTGTAATAGCATAAAGAATAGCATTATCATCGGGATTGCTCATACCTTCAAATCTTAAAACCTTGTCTACATCAAAATCCTCTACTCCGTATGATTCCTTAAGGGATTTAATTTGTATTTTTTCATCCATGAGGTTAAAATCAAATTCATATCCTTCTTCCAGCTTCAACTTATTTAGTGCCTGGGATAATGTTCCGTAATCTTTCATTTTTTTTGTTTGATTGATTGTAATTTCAAAGTACTGCTCAAGCCCCATATTTGCAAATTGTTCAGAGGCTTTAGGATAAGTTTAACGGGTGTGGTATCTAGTAAATTTTTAATAAATAGTTTAGATTTACTCATCTTTTTTTCCGGAGCGAAAGAAGCCGAATGGAATAACCAGAAAAATAAAAAAATACCATCCGGTAGCAAGTCCTACAATGGTGATAATGGCTGCAATAATATAAAACCAGTAAGAATTGAAAAATCTCATGAAATATTATTTTTTCTGTAGATGTTTGTGGTTTCTAAATTAGTAAGTCGTGCATTTTTTCTTCAGAATTTTGAGGATGTTTTTAAAATGGTTCAGAAAAGGAAAGGTCGATAATTTGCATTTATAACGCTCGATTTTATTTACCTCTGCCAAATCCTGAAAAATATAACCAAATATCTTAAATTTGTTGAATTATTTTTGGTCTCTTTAATTTATGAAAAATAAAATCACCCTTAAAGAACTGGCGAAACTTTTAAACGTTTCCATTTCAACAGTATCTAAAGCGCTTAATGACAGTTCCGAAATTAGCCCTAAGACTGTGGAGAGGGTGAAAGAATTGGCTGCTCTGCATAAATATCGGCCAAATCCTGTAGCTGTAAATTTAAAGAGTAGTAAAAGTGGTACGATTGGAGTCGTTATTCCGAATATCTCAAATACTTATTTTGCACAGGTACTATTAGGTATAGAAGCAAAAGCACAGAAAGAAGGGTTGCAGGTAATTACATATATTTCCAACGAATCTTTTGAACGGGAAAAGCAGATTGCTGATATGCTTACGTCCGGTTTTGTGGATGGGGTGTTAATCGCAATTTCGGAAGCTACTCACCGGGCAAGAAATTATGACCATATTTTTAATATACTGGAATATGAAATTCCGGTTGTCCTATACGACCGTACCAACATCGATATTCCTGTGGATAAAATAGGTATTGATGATGAGAAAAGTTTTGAAGATGCTACACGCTTACTAATTTCTAAGGGGATAAAAAGGATTGGTCTGGCTTCAGCGATTCATCATCTGGGTGTGGGTAAGTTGAGAATAAAAGGATACCAAAAAGCACTTTCTGAAGGTATGGAACAGTTAGTTACTGCATCTTCAAGGCATCAGGTGCTTGTAGATGGTATTAAAGATCTTCTGGTAAATAAAAAAGTAGAAGCTATGCTTTGTACAGATTTTGTTAGTGCAATGCTTGTATATAGGATGGCTTATGAAAATAAGGTTGAAATTCCTAAAGATCTTAAAATGATAGGATTTTTAAATAAGGATGTAGCGCAACACCTTACTCCGTCCATTAGTTACATTGAACAATTTCCTGAAGAAATTGGAAAAAATGCTATGGAGATGCTTATTAAGCGCATGAATGGCAAGCTTATGCCTGAAAAGAACACTCACAAAATCATCAATACTGAGCTGATTCATTTAGAATCAACTCGTTTTAATTAAAAAAGTACTGTCCAAGTGTCCACTTCAGGGAATTTAAATTTATTAATAACAGGAGGTGCAGGTTTTATTGGATCTCATGTAGTTCGTCTATTTGTTGAAAAATATCCTGATTATAATATATATAACCTTGACTCCCTTACTTATGCAGGGAACCTGGAGAATTTAAAGGATATAGAAAATGAAGAAAATTATAAATTTTTAAAGGCAGATATTAACGATGCTGAAGTGATCAACAGTCTTTTTAAAAAATATCGTTTTCAGCGTGTTATTCATTTGGCAGCAGAATCACATGTTGACCGGTCAATATCTGATCCTGTTGCATTTGTAAAGACCAACATCCTGGGAACGGTGAATCTTCTAAATGCTGCGAAGGACATCTGGAGAGGGGAGCCAGAAGGTAAACTTTTTTATCATATTAGTACCGATGAGGTTTATGGTAGTCTGGGAGATAAAGGGCTTTTTACAGAAAAAAGTCCATATGATCCAAATTCGCCTTATTCCGCATCTAAAGCGGGATCTGATCACTTTGTAAGAGCTTATGGTGAAACCTATGATTTGCCATATGTTATTAGTAACTGCTCGAATAATTATGGACCCAATCAATTTCCTGAAAAACTAATTCCGTTGTTTATTAACAATTTAATTAATGAAAAACCACTACCAGTTTATGGCGATGGAAAGTATACGCGTGACTGGCTGTATGTAAAGGATCATGCGGCAGCAATTGATCTAATTTTTCATGAAGGAAAGGGTATGGAAACATACAATATTGGTGGATTTAACGAATGGCAAAATATTGATTTAGTGAGGTTGCTTTGTGGTATTATGGATAAAAAACTTAACCGTTCAAAAGATGAATCAGAAAAATTGATAAGTTTTGTGAAAAACCGTCCGGGCCATGATAAAAGATACGCCATAGATGCCTCAAAAATTAACACTGAGTTGAACTGGAAGCCGTCGGTTACATTGAACGAAGGACTTGGAAAAACTGTGGATTGGTATCTTCAAAATGAAGAGTGGCTTAAGCATGTAGTTTCAGGAGAATACCTTAGCTATTATAAAAAACAATACGTCTGATAAAATCTATACGAATGAAAGGAATTGTATTGGCCGGTGGAACAGGAAGCAGACTCTATCCTATAACAAAAGGAACATCCAAACAATTATTAGCGATATATGATAAGCCAATGATTTATTATCCGATATCCGTCCTTATGTTAGCAGGAATAAAGGATATTTTAATAATTTCCACTCCGCAGGATTTGCCTAATTTCGAAAAACTTCTTGGGCACGGCGCTCACATTGGATTAAATTTTTCCTATAAACCACAGACGCACCCAAACGGACTGGCTGAGGCTTTTATTATAGGGGAGGAATTCATAGGGAAAGATGACGTTTGCCTGGTTTTAGGAGATAATATTTTCTATGGACAGGGCTTTAGCAGGTTACTTGCCAGTGCACGTCAAAACTGTACCGAACTTAATATGGCAACTGTTTTTGGCTATTATGTGAAGGATCCAAAACGTTATGGTGTAGTCGATTTTGACAAGGATGGCAGAGCAAGAAGCATCGAAGAAAAACCTTTAAAGCCGAAGAGTAATTTCGCGGTAACCGGATTATATTTTTACCCTAACTCTGTTGTTGAAGTTGCAAAAAATTGTAAGCCGAGTGCGCGTGGAGAGTTGGAAATCACAGCTGTTAACCAGGATTATCTGGAAAAGAGTCAGTTAAAAGTAGAGATGATGGGCAGGGGTTTTGCCTGGTTAGATACAGGTACTCACGACTCCCTTTTGGAGGCTTCAAATTTTATCCAGACGATAGAAAAGCGACAGGGTTTGAAGATTGCCTGTCTTGAAGAAATTGCTTTTCGAAAAGGATATATAGATGAAGAGCAGCTAAGGAAACTGGCTTCGGACTTAGATAAAAGTGAATATGGGAGTTATTTAAAGTCTCTTATTAAGAGGGATAACTAGAGAAATCATAGCTGTTTTTTTCAATATTTACATTTCTTTAGGATACTTAAGGCCATAGCTTAAGAAGGAAGTCCTATATTTGCTGCTTAAAAATCAAAAGGACCACTACTACATGGAGGAAGATCAATTGCAACAATTAGATTCCGCAAGCATTTTAGTTACCGGAGGAGCCGGTTTTATAGGTTCTAATCTATGTGAAAAACTTCTTAGCCTCAACGCTCATGTCACCTGCCTCGACAATTTCTCTACCGGACATAAGTATAATCTGGATGCCTTTATAGATAATCCCAATTTTACTTTAATTGAAGGAGATATCCGGGATTTGTCTACTTGTCAAAAAGTATGTGCAGGAATAGATTATATTTTACATGAAGCAGCTTTGGGTTCTGTTCCAAGATCTTTAAATGATCCATTAACAACAAATGACATAAATGTAACTGGATTTCTTAATATGTTAGTTGCGGCAAGAGATGCTGGAGTCAAAAGGTTTGTCTATGCTGCGAGTTCTTCCACGTATGGAGATTCCAAAGGTTTGCCCAAAGTTGAAGATAAAATTGGAAAACCTCTTTCTCCATACGCTATTACAAAATACGTTAATGAACTTTATGCGGATATTTTTCAGGATGCCTATGGGCTGGATACAATAGGCTTGCGTTACTTTAATGTTTTTGGAAGAAAACAGGACCCTAACGGAGCCTATGCAGCTGTTATTCCGAAATTTGTAATGCAGTTTATGGAACATAAAAGCCCTGTAATTAATGGAGATGGGACCTATTCCAGAGACTTTACCTATATTGATAATGTTATCCAGATGAATTTACTTGCATTAACAGTAGAAGATAGTAAAGCTGTTAATGAAGTCTATAATACAGCTGTTGGTGATCGTACAAATCTGGTAGAGCTTGCTCAGTACTTAAAAGAATTTCTTTCTCAATATGATCCTGAAATTAGGAATGTAGAGGTGAAACATGGGCCAAACCGTCCTGGTGATATTCCTCATTCCTTAGCTTCGGTAGAAAAAGCTAAAAATCTCCTTGGCTATGTCCCACAATATGATATTAAATCGGGCTTAAAAGAAGCTGTAAATTGGTACTGGGAAAATTTATGACAAGTCTTCTTTTTAAAAAGTATTTTTAACAAATGAATAACCATATAAAAATTGCCGTTATTGGTTTGGGTTACGTTGGTCTTCCCTTAGCCAGACTTTTTGCCGAAAAATATTCAGTTGTTGGTTTTGATATCAATAGTAAGAGAGTTAAAGAGCTTATGAATGGATTCGATATAACTCTGGAGGTAGAGAATGCTGTGCTTCAATCGGTTTTGAAACTGGAGCCTTCTCAGGAAAATGGACTATATTGTACTGCAGATTTAAGTGATATCGAAAACTGCAATCATTATATCATCACTGTTCCTACTCCTGTTGATAAAAATAACAGGCCGGATCTTACAGCACTTTATAAAAGTAGTGAAACAGTAGGGAAGGTATTGAAGAAAGAGGATATAGTAATTTATGAATCTACTGTATATCCGGGTGTTACAGAAGATGAATGCGTACCTGTTTTGGAGAAAAATAGTGGACTAAATTATAATAAAGATTTTTTTGTAGGTTATTCCCCGGAAAGAATTAATCCAGGAGACAAGGAGCATACAGTTGATAAAATTCTTAAGGTGACGGCGGGATCTACTCCCGAAGTCGGAAAAAAGGTAAATGAGTTATATGCATCAGTTATAACGGCAGGTACTCATTTAGCACCTACAATTAAAGTTGCTGAAGCGGCAAAAGTTATAGAAAATTCTCAGCGCGATATAAATATTGCATTTGTTAATGAGCTGGCAAAAATATTTAACATGATGGGGATTGATACACAGGACGTTTTAGAAGCGGCAGGTACAAAATGGAATTTTTTACCTTTTAAGCCTGGACTCGTGGGAGGACATTGTATTGGTGTAGATCCTTATTATCTAGCTCAAAAGGCGCAAGAGATTGGATATCATCCTGAAATTATATTAGCTGGTAGAAGAATGAATGATTCTATGGGACAATATGTTGCAGGAGAAGTTGTAAAACTTATGCTTCAGAATGATCAGAAAGTAAAAGGCGCCAAAGTTTTGGTGCTTGGGGTGACTTTTAAAGAAAATTGTCCGGATGTAAGAAATACAAAAGTAATTGACGTCATAAAGAACCTGAAAGAGTTTGGAGTGGAGATTACAATTTACGACCCTCTAGCAGATCCAGAGGAAGTGAAGCATGAATATGATCTGGAAACATTAAATAAATTGCCTTCAAAAAAATATAAAGCAATTGTATTAGCTGTAGCCCATACGGAGTTTCTTGACCTAAATCTGGATTTCTTAAAGGAGAAAAGATCAGTGGTATATGATGTAAAGGGAGTCCTTGGGGATAGGTGTGATAAGAAGTTGTGAAGAAGTGACCTTGTGAAGGAGTGACGTTGTAAAGAAGGTGACGGAGTAAAGTTGCTACGATGTGAAAGTTTGAAAAGTGAAAGAATATTGAGGTTGTTAAGTTATGAAGTCACACAAAGATTTAACCGTTTACAAAACAAGTATTGATCTGGTTGTTTATATTTATCAATTTTCTCGAGACTTTCCGGATGCTGAAAAGTTTGGATTAACCAGTCAGATTAGAAGAGCAGCAGTCTCTATTCCTTCTAATATAGCTGAAGGTGCTGCAAGGGGCAGCAAGAAAGATTTTAGCAGGTTTCTTTATATCGCTTTAGGTTCATTGGCTGAAGTGGAAACTCAACTGGAAATAGCAGAAAGGCTGGATTTTATTATGAAAAATTCTGAAGTAGAAGAAAAAATAATTTATATCAGAAGAATGATTCTGAAATTAATACAGAGTTTGAAGGAGTAACGAAGTGAAGTAGTGATGAAGTGATCCTGTTAGGGAGTAAAGATAAATCTCCTTTCTCCGTAACAAGATCACCAGATCACTTCTTTACAAATTAAAAGCAGAATAACTGTTTCACCCGAACAATTACCTGATAAAAAGATATAAAGTACAAATGACTCAAATAAAAAACATCTGCTGTATAGGTGCAGGTTACGTAGGAGGGCCAACGATGGCTGTAATAGCACAGAAATGTCCAAAAGTGAATGTCACGGTAGTTGATATTAATGAAAAGAGAATAGCTGCCTGGAATGATCCCAATGTGGAGAGTATTCCAATTTATGAACCAGGTTTGTCTGAAATTGTTAAAGAAGCAAGAGGTAGAAATCTCTTTTTTTCAACGGATGTTAATGCTGCTATCGACAAAGCTGATATGATCTTTATCTCTGTAAATACACCTACAAAAACCTACGGAATAGGTAAGGGTATGGCGGCCGATTTAAAGTGGATCGAGCTATGTGCCCGGCAAATTGCTGAAGTAGCTAAAAACGACAAGATCATTGTTGAAAAATCCACACTACCGGTGCGTACCGCTGCTGCATTAAAGGATATTCTTGATAATACTGGAAATGGTGTAAAATACCAGATCCTTTCTAATCCGGAATTCCTTGCGGAAGGAACTGCTGTAGAGGATTTACAAAATCCGGACAGGGTGCTAATTGGTGGTGATATAGATACTCCCGAAGGAAAGGAAGCTATGGATGCCCTGGTGAATATTTATGCTACATGGGTGCCTAAAGAAAATATTCTTACCACCAATGTATGGTCTTCAGAACTTTCTAAGTTAACTGCTAATGCTTTTCTGGCACAACGTGTTTCCAGTATAAATGCCATGTCTGAACTTTGTGAAAAAACAGGAGCGGACGTGAATGAAGTGGCAAAGGCAGTAGGAATGGATAGCAGGGTAGGACCAAAATTTTTAAAAGCTTCTGTTGGATTTGGAGGCTCCTGTTTTCAAAAAGATATTCTAAATCTTGTATACATAGCCAAAACTTTCGGGTTAGATGAGGTGGCCGATTACTGGGAACAGGTTATTATAATGAATGACCATCAAAAAAGAAGGTTTGCAGCTAACATCGTAAAAACTCTTTATAACACCGTTTCCGGTAAGAAAATTGCGATTTTAGGCTGGGCGTTTAAAAAAGATACTAACGATACAAGGGAGTCAGCTGCTATTTATGTCACGGATTATTTACTCAGTGAACAGGCTGAGGTTGTAGTGTACGATCCTAAGGTGAAACCAGAACAGGTTTATGCAGACTTGGAGTATTTAGGCAACAATAATAATAAGGAAATTCGAGAGAGGGTGAAAGTGGTGCAAAGCGCTGAAGAAGCTTGTAAAGATGCACATGCTATTGCGGTTTTGACCGAATGGGACGAATTTAGAGAGCTGAATTGGCATTTTATTTATGAAAATATGCTTAAACCGGCATTTTTGTTTGATGGTAGAAGATTATTAAATCGCAAAGAAAAAGAAAATTTAGGTTTTGAGTTTTATGCGATTGGAAATTAATAAAAATATGAAGATTTTAGTTACAGGTGCTGCCGGATTTATAGGGTTCCATCTTACCGAAAATTTACTACAGGAAGGTTATGAGGTAGTTGGGCTTGATAATATTAATGATTATTATGATGTTAAACTTAAATATGATCGTCTAAAGGAATTGGGCGTGAATTCTGATGAGGCATCTTATTATAGTAGTAGTGTGGATAGTCTGAAATATCCCAATTTTAAATTCATAAATCTGAATCTGCAGGATAGAAAAGTTTTACCATTGCTTTTTAAACGTGAGAAAATTGATGTAGTATGCAATCTGGCTGCACAGGCTGGTGTGAGGTACAGTCTGGAAAATCCTGAGGCATATATTGATAGCAATGTAGTGGCTTTTGCTAACCTTCTCGAATGTTGTAGGTATCATAAAGTGAAGCATTTGATCTATGCTAGTAGTTCCAGTGTTTATGGACAAAATGATAAAGTTCCTTTTTCTGTAGAAGACAATGTAGATCATCCTATAAGTCTCTACGCAGCTACGAAGAAAAGCAATGAATTAATGGCATATACTTATAGTCATTTATATAAATTCAGGACGACAGGCTTAAGATTTTTTACAGTTTATGGACCCTGGGGCCGACCCGATATGGCTATGTTTCTTTTTACAGATTCCATTATAAAAGGGGAGTCAATAAAAGTATTTAATGAAGGAAATTTGGAGCGGGATTTTACTTATATAAAGGATATTGTAGATGGAGTAATGGAGGTGATAAAATTGGAAAATAATTCTAATGTTGATAATTCTTCTTTATATAATATAGGTAATAGTAAACCTGTAAAACTTTTAGATTTTATTTCTGAAATTGAAGAGAATTTAGGGTTAGAAGCAAAAAAAGAGATGCTGCCTATGCAACCAGGAGATGTGAATAGAACATGGGCAGATATCACGTCTTTACAAAACGATTTTGAATATTATCCAAAGACAGGAATCGCTGAAGGTGTAAAAAGATTTATTGACTGGTATAAAGAATATTACGTAGATAGAGATAATTAAAAAAACCTACTTCTTGTAATAAAGGTTGTCAGTCAATGTTTTTGTGTAGACTATTTTTATACTAAACCAATGGTTTCAGAGATATTGCAATTTGAAATTCGCATTCTTCAGAAAAACATCTATCTCTTAAACTTGTGCTAAAATAGAAGGTAGTAGTGCCGATCTTCCTAAAAGGATTTTACCTTTGACTTAAAATAAAGTTGGCAGGTATTCTTTGTGCTAATTTTTATCAGGTTTTTAATTTTAATGATAAAAAGATTTATTAAAAAATACTTTGAAAGCTTTGCCTTCTTTTATTTCTATTTAGGTTATAAAGTAGTAATAATTTTTGTTTTAGATATTCTGGTAGGAGTCTTGGATGGATTAGGACTTACCATGTTTTTGCCTTTATTGCAATTAGTAAGTAATTCTTCGGGAGTTGATCCAGATGGGCTAGGGAGGATAAGTTTTGTTGTTGAATTGATTAGTAATTCAGGTCTTCCTCTAATTTTAGGTTCAGTTTTATGGTTCATGGTTGTATTCTTTTTTGGAAAAGCCTTAGCTCAATACTATGCGGGTATATATAGAATGGAAGTTCGGGTGGATTTTGTAAAAAAATTGAGAATTGCAAATGTTCGGCGACTTAGTACCTTGGGCTATAAATATTTTGTTACTTCAGACGTTGGTCGTATCCAGAATACTCTTACAGGGGAGGTAGATCGTGTTGCCAGTTCTTTTCAAAATTATTTTAAAACAATTGAAGCTGGTGTTCTTGTAGTTATTTATATGGTTTTCGCCTTCAGTATAGATCCTGAATTTGCGGTGCTTGTTACTATCGGGGGAGTGCTTACTAATTTTTTATATAAGCACCTATATAGAAGTACTCGTGGTTTTTCGCTAACGCTCACAGGTGAGAATAATGTTTTTCAAAGTTTGATTATTCAGAACGTATCAAATTATAAGTATCTTAAAGCCACAGGTTCTTTAAATAAATACAACACTAAATTGAATAATTCCATTCTTAAAATTCAGGAGACCAATACAAGAATAGGCCGCCTCGAATCTTTTCTGAATGCCGGAAGGGAGCCGATATTGATTCTTGTTGTGGTGGCTGTTATTTTAATTCAAACCAGTCGTTTAGGATCTGAATTGGGTTTAATTTTGATGAGTCTTCTTTTCTTCTATAGGGCTTTAACGTACCTTATGTTGATGCAGACTAATTGGAATAAGTTTCTTGCTGTTTCTGGTTCTTTGGAAAATATGAGGATTTTTGGAGAAGAACTTAAATATAGAATCTTAATAGGGAATGTATTAAAAATAGCACTGCTGAACAATAAAAGATAAATAAATTTAAATAACCTCAATGAGATTAAAACTACATATAAATAAAAATTTTAAGATGCCTTAAATCCTATGATTTTATTTCTGTGAGAGCATTTTTAACTAGCATTACATTCTCCCGAAGTAGTTATTTTTTTTAAATATAATTTTCTGACAATGTTTCGGAGCTGGTTTTTGACCTAGTAGCATCAGCAAGGTTGGGTTATAGAAATCCTTTTCTCATAGATAGGCCATAAATATGAATAAAAAAAGGTAAAGGAAGCTGTATCACAGTAATTAGTAACAAATTATTAAATTTAAAAGACGAATAGCTTTTGGAAAAACTTGAAGTTGTCAAGAAAAAAAATATCAATGACCATTAGTTTTTCTTCTATAAAGCGGATAAAAAAATCATACTGAAAAGAAGGTTTTCAAAGTTAATGCTAGATCAAACTGAAAAAAAAATTTAGCTATGGCCTTGTATAATATAATTATTAAAGATTAAAAAATGGATAAACCCTTAAATTTTTATATAATAAATACTCCTCACGACAACTGGGAAGATTATTTGATAAGAGATTTTAAAGAAAAAGGTATCCTGAACCATGCTGTGGTTCAGAAAACCGTCACTGCAAGTAAAAAAAAATTTCTAAACCTGGGTTTAAACGGTTTGGAAGGGGAATATAAAGCTGTGCCGATAGAATTATATGAGCGGATTTACAATCATTTACCTAAGTTTATCGATATGTATTCAAGGGTAAATCTGCATAACTCTATAAATTATAATGAATTTAATTTCCATCAGTTTCTTGATCATTTTAATCTAATGATAAACTATTATTATACTTTATTTACTGATAATAATATCGACATCTTAATTCAGAATAATTCACCTCATGCCGGATATGATTATATTCCTCATGTGTTGGCGAAAGAAATGGATATACGTACACTCTATATTGGGCAAACTTCTTTTCCAAATAGATTTTTTCATTATTGGGAGTTCCATGATTTTGGAACATTTAAAACAACAAAAAATCTTTTTGATCTTCCCCCACCAATAAAAATTGAAAATAAGTTTGAGAAAGATCTTCCTTACATGAAAAAAAATCGCAGAGATGGATTTAAATTTTCAAATATTAAAAGTCCTCGTTCTTTACATAATGAATTAACCAAATATGTTCCTGAATATCAACTAGCCAAAGATTTAGTTAAATCAAATTATAGAGGACAGGCCTACTATCGATATAAATTAAGAAAAACATATGAAAAAAATCGGAGAAATCTCATAAATGAAGTTGATCTAAATGAGCCTTTCGTATATTTTGCCCTACACCTACAACCCGAGAAAACAACATCTTCGTATGGCGGGAAGTATTCAGATCAGGCTTTAGCTTTAGAGCATTTATCTTCTATTTTACCAAAAGGCTGGAAAATCTATGTTAAAGAAAATCCAAAGCAGACCTATTTTATGAGAAATCCTGAATTTTTCAGGAGATTGGAACGAATTCCAAATTTAGTGTTTGTTTCTCCTGCTTATAATACCTATGATTTAATTAGACACACAAAAATTTGTGCCACTATTTCTGGAACAGTGGGTTGGGAGGCAATAACCGGTGGAAAGACTGTACTGATATTTGGATGGGGGGTTTGGTACAAAACTTTGCCCGGAGTTTATTCTTTCTCTCCTGATTTAGATTTGGAAAAAATAAGTTCTGAAAAAGTTGATTTCACAGAACTTCAGTCAAAATTTAATGAACTGACAGCGAAATTAGCACCCGGAATCGTTTTAAATGAAAATTATCCTTCATATTATAAAGATTATAATGTTGAGGAAAATAATATTCAGGTGGCAAAAAGCCTGGAGAAAATTATAAGATCAAAATTTAATTAATTATGTTGAGAAATAAAAGTTTATTAATTACCGGCGGTACAGGATCATTGGGAAAAGCGCTTACCGGTCATATTCTAAAAAAATATCCTGAAATTAAAAGACTGGTAATTTTCTCCAGGGATGAACAAAAACAGTTTCAGATGGCTCAGGAATTTCCTGCTAATGAATATCCCCAAATTAGGTACTTTATTGGAGATGTTCGTGATAAAGAAAGATTGGTGCGCGCTTTTAAAGGTGTTGATTTTGTTATACATGCTGCGGCAATGAAGCATGTGCATTTAGCTGAATATAATCCAGATGAATGTATTAAAACTAATGTTGGGGGAGCACAAAACGTTGTTCATGCCTGCCTGGAAACGGGAGTGGAGCGCGTAGTTGCCCTTTCAACAGATAAAGCTTGTGCTCCTATTAACCTGTATGGAGCAACAAAGCTTACCTCCGATAAGCTTTTTATAGCTGCCAATAACATTAAAGGATGGAATCCTATTAAATTTTCGGTGGTGCGGTATGGAAATGTAATGGGATCAAACGGTTCTGTAATTCCTTTCTTTATGAATAAACGGGAAGAGGGTATTTTGCCAATTACAGATCCTGAAATGACGAGATTTAATATCTCTTTACAGGGGGGAGTTGATATGGTTATGCATGCGCTGGAAAATGCCTGGGGGGGAGAACTTTTTGTGCCTAAGATTCCTTCCTATAAAATTATGGATGTAGCCGAAGCCATTGGCCCGGAGTGTGAAAAGAAAGTTGTGGGCATAAGGCCCGGTGAAAAATTGCATGAGGAAATGATTACTCCTTCTGATTCCTTTTACACTTATGATTTAGGAAAATATTATGCAATACTTCCTTCCAGTCCCCGGTGGAGCTTAGAAGATTTTAAAAACGAATTCCATGCCAAAAAGGTGCCTCAGGGTTTTAAATATAATTCAGAAGAAAATACCGATTGGGAAACAGTAGATTCTCTACGTTCTTTAATAAAAGAACATATAGATGAAACTTTTGAAGTTGATAAATAAGCAAGCATGAAAAATAAACCTATTCCTTACGGAAGACAAAATATCACTGAAGAAGATATACAGGCAGTTGTTGAAACCCTGAAATCAGATTACCTTACTCAGGGTCCAAAGATTATGGAATTTGAAAAAGCCTTTGCAGAATATACCGATAGTAAGTACGCTGTTGCGGTTGCTAATGGTACCGCCGCTCTTCATCTTTGTGCACTTGCCTTGGATGTGAAAGAAGGAGATAAAGTAATTACTACCCCTATAACATTTGCAGCCTCGGCCAATTGTGTAAGATATTGCGGGGGTGAAGTTGTATTTGCAGATATTGATGCGGAGACTTATCTATTGAACATCGATGCAGTGAGGAAACTGCTCGAAGAAGCACCAAGAGGAACCTATAAAGGGATTATTCCGGTGGATTTTGCAGGACGTGCAGTTAACTTAGAGGCTTTTAAAATATTGGCCAAAGAATATAATCTTTGGATAATTGAGGATGCATGCCATGCTCCCGGCGGATTTTTTAGTGATTCTGAAAATAAGATACAAATTTGTGGAAATGGGCACTTCGCCGATTTGGCAATATTTTCTTTTCACCCGGTAAAGCATATTGCCAGTGGAGAAGGAGGGATGATAACTACTAATGATGAAGGTTTATATAATAAACTGCTTCAACTCCGTACACATGGTATAGTTAAGAACGATGATCTATACCAAAACTCAATAGAGTTTGCGGGAGGTAACCAAAAATATCCCGGTTGGTACATGGAAATGCAGGATTTGGGGTACAACTATCGTATTACCGATTTTCAGGCAGCATTAGGAAGTAGTCAGTTAAAAAGAGCTGATGAAGGGCTCCGGCGTAGAAGAGAAATAGCTCAAAAGTATTCGAGTGAATTTAAGGATGAAAATTTCATAAAAGGGCAATCAGGTGTAATTGAGGGGCATGCATATCACTTATATATAATTGAAGTGGAAGACAGACTCGGACTTTATAACTTTTTAAGAGAACAGAGTATTTTTGCGCAAATTCACTATATACCTTGCCATCTAATGCCTTATTACAGAGATTTTGGCTGGAAAGAGGGAGATATGCCTAAGGCGGAAAATTATTATAATCATTGTATCAGCCTGCCTATGTATCCCACTCTATCAGCAGAAGAACAGGATTTTGTAATTTCAAAAGTTAAAGAATATTACAGTGAATAGAAATCTGTGCATCATACCGGCTCGTGGAGGAAGTAAACGTATTCCCAGGAAGAACATAAGAAGCTTTATGGGCAAACCAATTATTGCGTATTCAATAGAAGCTGCTCTAAATAGCGGGCTTTTTGATGAAGTTATGGTTTCTACTGACGATGAGGAGATTGCTGAAATAGCACGCAAATATGGAGCAGATATTCCCTTTATGAGAAGTAAGGAAAATGCAAATGATTTTGCCACCACTGTTGATGTGCTATTGGAGGTCCTGGAGGAGTATGATGCCGAAGGAAAAGAATTTGAAAACATGTGCTGCATTTATCCTACAGCACCTTTTATAACCGAAGCTAAATTAGTTGAGGCCTTTGAGAAATTATCCAGAGAAAATCTGGATGCCGTATTTCCTGTAATTCCTTTTGGTTATCCTATTCAGAGATCACTGAAATATTATAATAATAAACTGCGATTTTTCTTTCCGGAATATGAAAAATCACGTTCTCAGGACCTTGAAAAAGCATATCACGATGCAGGACAATTCTATTTCATAAGAACAGAAAATTTTGTCCGTAATAAATCTATAATAACAGAAAACACCGGAGGTATAATAATAGCTGAGATGGAAGCTCAGGATATAGATACAGAAACAGATTGGAACCTTGCTGAATTAAAATATGAACTCATACAACGCACTGAATAAGCAGAAGTTTTCTAGAGGTGAATATTCAATTGTCCCTATACGTCTGGAAGACAGGTATAAAATTATGCAATGGCGTAATGAGCAAATGTATCATTTGCGACAAAATGAACTCTTGACAAAGAAGAAGCAGGATAATTATTTTGATTCCGTAGTATCAAATTTATTTGAACAGGAGAAACCAGGCCAAATTTTATTTTCCTATTTGAAAGGAGAAGAATGTATTGGATATGGCGGTTTGGTACATATAAACTGGGTAGATAAAAATGCTGAAATATCCTTCATTATGAAAACAGATCTTGAACAGAAGGAGTTCAATAAGCATTGGAATATTTATTTGAAATTAATTGAAAGAGTAGCTTTTAAGGAGTTGAATTTGCATAAGTTACACACATATGCTTTTGACCTAAGGCCTAAAATCTATGAAGTTTTGGAAGCAGCAAATTTTAAGGTTGAGGCAGTTTTAAAGGAACATTGTTTTTTTAATAATGAATACATAGATATAATTATTCATTCTAAATTCAATGATATATAATATAATCAAAACTCAATTAAGACTTATATCGTATTAAGTTATCTGACCTAAATATAACATTTTCAAAATATAATTTCTATAAATGAAAGATATTGAATTAATACCATTGGCAGAAGAAGACCTGGATATTGTGAGGGAGTGGAGAAATTCTCCGGAAGTCTCTCAATACATGTATAAAGACGAGAACATCACTAGGGAACAACAGGAAAAATGGTTTAAAAAGGTTCAACAGGACGAAAGTAAAAAATATTGGATCATTAAATATGAAGGCGAAGAACTTGGTGTTGCCAATTTAACAGAAATAGATAAATGGAACAGCAAGTGCTATTGGGGGTTCTATCTTGGTAATACCAGTATTAGGGGGAAGGGCATAGGTGCTAAAATTGAATATAATGTTCTGAATTATGTCTTTGGTGAACTGAAATTAAATAAATTATGTGGTGAAGTTTTTTCTTTTAATGAAAAGGTTGTTCAGATGCATGAAAAATTTGGTTTTAGAAGAGAAGGCTATTTAAGAAATCATATTCAAAAAAATAATAGATTTCATGATATAGTGGTAATTGGTCTACTTTCTTCTGAATGGAAACAATTAAAAGATAGTTTAAAGACTAAAATTTATGGTTAAGTTATAAAAAGAACATTAGTTATGCAGTTAATAGTAGGGCAGAAAGCTTCTCAAACCAAAAAATTTTCAAAAGAAGAGGTCTTAAATTTTAGTAAACTAACATCTGATGATAATCCCATTCATTTTGATGAACAGTATGCTTCAAAGACCAGATTTAAAAAAACGATTGTTCAGGGGCCAATGGTAGTTTCATTGATTGGGGGGATATTGGGTTCTACACTGCCGGGACCTGGGACGATTTACATTAGCCAGGAAACTAAATTTTTAAAGCCACTGTTTATTGAAGAAACTGTTACTGCCTGGGTTGAAATTATAAAAATCAGGGATGACAAACCAATTATTACGCTGAAAAACTGGATAGAAAAGGAAGATGGTGAAGTAGTTCTGGAAGGTCAGTCTGTAATTCTATTTTTAGAAAACCTATGAGTATAGAGTTTTCGGATAGGCTTAAAGTTTTATATGAAAGTGAGGTTGCGTAAAATATATTATGGAGATGTGGAAATGCTCTTTAACTGGAGAAATCATCCGGCTATCAGACAAAATTCTTTTGACACAAGTAAACTTTCGATGGCAGGTCATAAGGAATGGTTTGTGAATGTTCTAAATAATGATGACATAATTACTTACATTTTGGAAATAGGGGAAATTCCCGTTGGAGTTATTCGATTTGATGTAGAAGGGCAGATATTAGCTAAAATAAATTATTTTATAGATCCTTCCCAGCAAGGCAAGGGTTATGGTTCAAAAATATTAGCTTTAGGGGTAAAAAGGGTTTTTAAGGAAAATTCAGCATTGAAAAAGGTCTATGGTCTTGTGCTAAAAGATAACCTGGCTTCAATAAAAATTTTTAAGAAGCTAAGTTTTGATAAAGTTTGGGAGAATACATCAGAATTAAAATTTGAAAAATCTATAGAATGAACATAGGAAATAAGACAATAGGAGGAGATAATCCTGTTTTTATAATTGCTGAATTATCGGCAAATCATAATGGTAGTTTAGAAACAGCTCTTGAGACGATCAAGGCTGCTAAGCGTACAGGAGCAGATGCAGTTAAAATCCAGACCTATACTGCAGATACCATGACGCTTGATGTAAAAAAACCTGATTTCATGTTAAGTCAGGGTACGATCTGGGATGGGAAATACCTTCATGATCTATATAAAGAAGCTTATACACCCTGGGAGTGGCATGAACAATTATTTAGAGCTGCAGAAGAGGAAGGTTTAATTTGTTTCTCATCTCCCTTTGATGCAACAGCTGTAGATTTACTTGAAAAATTAGATGCCCCCGCTTATAAAATAGCTTCTTTTGAAATTACTGATATCCCATTAATTGAATTGGTAGCTTCAAAAGGAAAACCAGTAATAATCTCTACGGGCATAGCTGAAAAGGAAGATATTGAACTGGCTTTGGATGCATGTCACAGAATGGGAAATAAGGATGTGGCCTTTTTAAAATGTACCTCTTCTTATCCAGCTCCCATTGAGGAGGCAAATATGGTTATGGTAAAAGATCTTTCCGAGCGTTTTAATGTAATCTCTGGACTCTCAGACCATACGATGGGAAGTACAGTTCCCGTAGTAGCTACCTGCTTTGGAGCAAAAATAATTGAGAAGCATTTTATTTTGAATAAAAAAATTGGAGGACCTGACGCTTCTTTTTCGATGGATGAAAAGGAATTTACAGAAATGGTAAAAGCTGTTCGAGAAGCCGAAAAAGCTATGGGCATAGTAGACTATTCATTAACCGAGAAGCAGAAAAAAGGGAGGGAATTTTCTCGTTCCCTATATGTAATTAAAGATATAAAAGCAGGGGAGGCTTTAACTGAAGAAAACGTAGGATCTGTTAGACCTGGATTTGGTTTGCATCCAATGTATTACTCTCAAGTGTTAGGAAAAAAGTTTATCAATAATCTTGAAAAAGGTTCGCGACTGTCATTAGAAGATTTAGAAAAATAATATGAAGCTATCAGATATAGAGGGGATTTTTAAAGAGGTAAATATTCCAAAGAATGAGATCCTGTTCTTACACGTGAAACTGAAAGGAATAGCAGATCAAATTCCATATCCCAATTTATCAAAGCAGATAATTGCGGTTCTGGATGATCTTTATCAGCCTAAAACTATATTAATTCCCACTTTTACATATAGCTATACCAAGAGTGGGATTTTTAACAAATTAAGTTCTAATTCAGAGGTCGGAAGGTTCGGTGAAGAAATAAGAAATCAGTTTGATCCTGTACATCGAACAAGTAATCCTGTTTTTAATGTAATAGATACTAACAGATATTTTGAAAAATTTGAACTAAAAGAAGAAAGCGCCTTTGGTGAGGATTCTCTTATGCACCTTTTACATAATTTGGGTCATGTGGTAATAAATATAAATGTTGATGAATTTATAAGTACCTATCTTCATTTCCTTGAGTATCATTACAAGGTCCCATATCGATATAATAAAAATTTTCCTGGAGAGGTGATTTTATCTGATGAGGATAAGAAGGAAATAAACTATCAATATCATGTGAGGGATTTGGATAAACATACCTCGTGGGATCGCCATAAAATTAAAACGACCCTACACAAGGAAGGTGGTCTAAAAATTCACCAGAGTGGAAATGTGGAGGTTGTTTGGTCCCATTCAAAAACGATGGAAAAGATTTTGGGACAGAAATTAGAAGCAGATAAGAATTTCCTGCTGAGTTACAAGCTTTAAATGAGACACGATTAATTAATTCAAATGACAGAGAAAAATATAGGAAATGTAATGTATGGGTGGGCAAAAGATTTGTTCCCGATTAATCGTAGTTTAATGGGAGCTGGAGTCAGAGAAACCTTTAATTACTTTAAAAATATTATTCCGGAGTTGGAAATTAAAAGCGTTTCTACCGGTTATAAAGCTTTTGACTGGACAGTGCCTGAAGAATGGGAAATTGAAGAGGCCTATATTGAAAATAAGGATGGTGAAAGAATTATTGATTTCAAAACAAACAATTTACATGTTGTTGGATATTCTGAACCTGTGGATGAATGGCTTAATCTGGATGAATTAGAGAACCATTTATATTCTTTGCCAGAACAACCGGATGCTATACCCTATGTAACTTCATACTATAAGAAGAGATGGGGGTTCTGCCTTTCTGAAAATCAAAGAAGAAAATTAGAACCGGGAGATTATCATGTGGTTGTAAAGTCAAGTTTTAAAGAAGGTGTTTTAAACTATGGAGAGATAATACTACCCGGGAAATCTAGCAAAGAAGTTTTCCTGTCTTCTTACGTTTGCCATCCCTCAATGGCCAACAATGAGCTTTCTGGCCCCGTTGTTACTATTGCACTGACCAATTGGATTAGAACCCTTCAGGATAGAAATTACACTTATAGAATTGTTTTGATACCTGAAACATTAGGATCAATTATTTATTTAAGTAAACACCTGGAGGAACTTAAAGAAAAGGTTTTTGCAGGTTTTAATATTACCTGTATTGGTGATGACAGATGCTATTCCTATTTACCTTCGCGAGAGGGGAACACATTATCAGATCAAATAGCGTTGCATGTGCTACAACATACTGCCCCAAATTTCAAAAAATATACCTGGCTCGATCGTGGCAGTGATGAACGGCAGTATTGTGCACCCGGAGTAGATTTGCCGATGGCCACCATCATGAGAAGTAAATATGGTGAATATCCTGAATATCACACTTCTGATGATAATCTCGATTTAATTTCTCCTGAAGGTTTGGAGGGAGGATTGAATGCTTTAAAAAAAGCAATTGAAGTTATTGAGCATAATGCGGTTTTAAAGAGTACAGTTTATTGTGAACCACAATTGGGCAAAAGAGGGTTATATCCTACGGTCAGTGTTAAAGGGTCAGCCAATGAGGCAAGAAGAATGATGAATTTGATTAGCTATTGTGACGGCGAACACAGTCTTTTACAAATAGCTAATAAAATTAATGCCCCTATTTGGGATCTATATGCTATAGTCGATAAATTAGTTGAGAATAAAGTGATTAAGGTGCTTTAGTGAAAAAGTACATAAAATGCTGTTGCACTTTTCTAAAAAGTAGATTTTAATCATCCCAAGAGAATAAAGCTTAAATTTAATAATATAGTTCACGTAAAAAATTGATAATTATGAAAAAATATTATGGAGAAAGAGTTTATCTTAATGAAATCGAAAAGAAAGACATTACTGATGATGTAATGAAGTGGTTTAAAGATGAGGAATTAATGAAGTTCTATACCTCATCCAAGCAGACCATTACCAAGGAAAAATTACTTCATTCCATAGAAGAAGGAAAATCTAAAGGTAATCTTTTCACTTTTGGGATCTATACTATAGAAGATAATACTCTAATTGGCACGATAAAGCTAGGGCCAATCCATCAGGGTCATAAAACTTCTGATTTGGTAATTCTTATTGGAGACAGAAATTACCTTGGAAAAGGGCTAGCAGTAGAGGCTATAAAGGTTGGAAATACATTAGCATTTGAAGAGTTCAACATCAGGAAATTATATGGTGGAATGTACGAATCGAACATTCCTTCAATTAAAGCCTATACCAGAGCTGGTTGGCTCGTCGAAGGAAGACTTAAAGGATTTTATAGTGTAGATAACAGGAATGAGGATAGGATATTGGTAGGATGTTTTAATCCTAAACATTTTAAGCAGGAAGAAATAGATGAAGTATCAGCCAATCAAAAGAGATATCTTCAATTGTAAGAGCGGTTGGACCAAAATTAAAGTATAGTAGCGATGTACTTCTCTTTTTGAGCTGTGAGAAAAAATCCGTTAGAGATGATTGTTTTCTCTTTTTTGAATAATTAACAAATCGTTGAAAGAAAATATATATGGAATACATGTTTCGGTGCACCACAATTCAGCGGTTAAATCAAATTTATGTCTTTACAAAAGAAGGCTCTTTCTGGGGTTAGCTGGACTTTTCTTGAACAATTTGGAAGTAAGGCAATAAATTTTATAGTGCAGATTGTTCTGGCGAGGTTAATTGCTCCGGAAGAATTTGGACTTCTGGGTATGATTTTAATTTTTAATGCTATTGGTAATTCGTTATCAGATACAGGAATGAGCCAATCTCTAATTCGGTCTGATAAGCCGGACGAAGAAGATTTTTCTACAGTTTTCAGTATTAATTTTACTATATCATTTCTTCTGTACTGGATCTTTTTTATTATCGCTCCTTACATTTCCGAATTTTATGAGCAACCCAGATTAACCGATTTAATCAGGGTGTATTCAATTGTAATTATAATTAGCAGTTTATTCATTATACAAAAAACAAGATTAACTTATGAGCTGAATTTTAAGTATCAAATGAAAGCACAGTTACCTGCCTTGTTTTTATCAGGTCTTACAGGTATTCTATTGGCTTATTTGGATTATGGTGTGTGGGCTCTTGTTTATATGCAAATTGTAAATGGTTTATTTCTTACAATTACATATTTCCTTCAAACGCGTTGGATCCCTAATGTAAAAATCAATCGAAGTAAGTTAAAAGAACATTTTCTATTTGGTTATAAGCTGACATTAGCGGGTATTATGAGCCGTATTGTCAAAAACATATTCCCAATGGTTATTGGTAAATATTATTCGGCAGCAATGGTTGGTTATTATACCAGGGCATTTACCATGAAAGAGTTGCCGGTTGTTACTATATCTAATACTTTAGACAAAGTTGTCTATCCGTTGTTGGCCAAAATCAAAAATGATGACAGACAATTAAAAGCTGCTTATCAAAAAATACAAATATTATCATTATTTGTATTGAGCACAATTATGTTGCTGTTGATTCTAATTGCACATCCACTGTTTGGTTTTTTACTCGGTGAGAAATGGCTCCCTGCAGTACCTTTTTTTCAGTTATTATGTATAACAGGAATTTTTTATCCTATCAATAAATATAATTCCAACATTTTAAAAGTAAAAGGAAGAACAGATTTGTATTTAAAAATGGCAATTATCGTCAACATAACAATGGTGTTGGGAATTATTGTAACTGTAGAATATGGAATAATACCATTAATATTGGCACAGGTAATAAACAGCTTAATTGGGGTTGGTATCAACATCTATTATGCTAATCAATTTATAAAATACCCATATATAGAGCAATTTGTGGATGCATTTAAAACTGCTCTTCCCGGCTTAATATCATTTGCTCTAATATTTTATTTAATAGAATTTTATAATATAATGAAGGATTTTAATTACTTCCTTGAGTTATTAATAATTGGAGGCTTGTTTATGGCAATTCTTATTTCTTTACATTTTTTGTTTAGAACCAGGGCTTTAAAAGAAATACATTTAATTTTAAAATTAGTTCCCAAAGGGAAGATGTTTGGTAAATCTTAAGTAAAAGGAAAATATAAAGTAAAAATGATTAAAAGTAAATTTACCATTGAATTTTAGATTTATAATTTTAAGAAAATCATATGATTTCCTGATTATATGTTTCTTAATTCAATAATTACTTTTACATCCTAAAACCTGATTCAGATAATGAGTAGACAGATAAAAAAAATACTTTTTATTATTGATACCCTGCAAGGTGCAGGTGCGGAAAGAAGCTTAGTTGGAATTGCAAAACATCTCAAAGAGTTTACTCCTGTTTTTGTTCATATATACAAGGGCGACATGTTAAAGCCTATCCTGCAAAACGCTGGAATAAAAGTGTATTCTTTAAATATTGAAAAAAAATATGGGTTTAAGGATGCTATAAAGTTACTTGTTCCCATTTATGAAGAGGAGACACCTTCTTTAGTACATTCCACCTTGTTTCGCGCAGATATGATTGCAAGACGTATGAAGAGAAAATTTCCACAAATTCCTTTAATGGGCAGTTTTGTAAATAATACCTATACTCCTCAACGGTACCAAAATGTAAGTATTTTAAAAAAAGCTAAGCTATGGATAGCATATCAAATGGACAAACAATCTGCAAAAAAGGTTGATTTCTTTGTATCAAATTCTGAAACAATTAAGAATGCCGAGGGTGGTGCTTTGGCTGTTCCCCCATCAAAAATAAAAGTAATCTACAGAGGAAGGGATTTTTCAAAATATGCCAACATCGATGATGAAAACATCATGAGCAGGATGAAAACTTCTTTAGGAATTGAAAGTGATAATATTCTATTAAATGTAAGCAGGTTAATAGAGAGAAAAGCACAATTGGATATTGTAAATTCTTTACCTGTAGTCATTAAAGAATTTCCTGATACTATTCTTATTATTGCTGGTCATGGTGAATATAAAAGTATACTGGAAAAAAGAGCGAAGGACCTTGCTGTTCAGGAGCATGTGAAGATATTAGGTAGAAGACATGATATTCCGGACTTATTAAAACTGTCAAAGGTATTTGTATACCCTTCTTATGCCGAAGGTTTGCCCGGAGCTTTAATTGAAGCAATGATGGCAGGTAAACTAATAATCGCTTCTGACATTGGGGAGAATTTAGAATGTGTTGATGAGAAGTGTGCAATAATTTTTAAAAAAGCTAATGTAAAGGAGTTGTCCGATAAAATAATTTTTGCACTAAGAAATTATGCACAATTGCAGGATCTAGGTGAAAATGCCAAAAAGATGGCAGAGGAAAAATTTGAAATTCAAAAAATTGCTGATAAATATGAGGAAACTTATGAAGAAGTCAGGACGAAATATAAGTGAAAATAATGAGAGACGTTTTTTATAAAGCTTTAAATATTATTCATCCTGTTGTTAATACCTTTTTTAAAAATAGGCTACGGGTTCTGGCTTATCATGATATTATAGATCCGGTTACATTTGAATCTCAACTATTGTGGCTAAAAACAAACTATCATATAATAGATATTTCTACCTTAAGAGATCATCTTTTTTATAATAAAGAATTAAGAGCAAATTCTTTACTTATTACTCTGGACGATGGTGATAAAACAGTTTACACAAATGGTCTTCCAATTTTTAAGAAGTATCAGATACCGGTCTGTCTTTTTATAATTACAGAATTAATTTCTACTAATAAAGATTTTTGGTGGAATACGATTATAAAGAATGAGAAGAAAAAAGGATATTCCCAAGTGGAAATAATGAAAATCGTGAATAAAAATAAGTCTATGTTAAACAAACAACGGATTGAGTTTTTAAAGCAATATCCATTGACTTATCAGGACCAGTTAACTACTAGTGAGATTAGAGAGCTTAAAGGTAATAGAGTTTACATTGGAAATCATTCCCACACACATCCTATGTTTGATAAACTTGATAAAGATGAATTACTTGAAGAACTAAACCAGGCAGGGCTTCTTTTTAAAAAAAATGGAATTGGTGATTTTTCAGTATTTGCTTATCCAAATGGTAACTTCAATGAAAGCGCAGAGAATTTACTTTTAGATAATGGTATTGAAATTGCTTTTTTATTTGATCACAAAATCAATGAAAAGAAAATAAATCCATTAAGAATTTCACGGATTGCAGTAGATTCCGATACACCTCTACCAGAATTTAAGACTAAAGTTTCAGGTTTACATCCAATGATTTGGCATGTTGCAAAGCAATTTTAGACATTGCTAGATAATATATAAAGGATGGTAGAATTGAATATTAAGTCATTATTGTAATCTTAATATTACGCAGAAGACTTTAGAGGTTAAACAAAATATTTATGTTGGAGTTCAGAAAAATTAATTATGAAGAGGATCTGGATCAGGTAATTAATCTTATTCAAAAAGGTTTGGATCCAAATTTTACTCCTGAACTTTTTAAATGGAAGCATTTAGAAAATCCTTTTGGTAAATCTTACGGCCTTTTAGCTCTTGACGGTGATCAAATTGTAGGGCTAAGAATGTTTATGTACTGGGAATTCAAGTATTTTAAAGAACAAAAGACTATTAAGGCCATTCGGCCTGTAGATACAGTTGTAGATAAAGATTATAGAGGTCAGGGATTATTTAAACGCCTCTCTTTAACAGGACTGGATGAATGCAGAGGTAATTATAAAATAATTTTTAATACACCTAATGAAAACAGTCTTCCCGGTTATCTTAAAATGGGTTGGCAAAGACTGGAACAGGTAAATTATTTCCGAACTTCCTTAATGAACCCTCTTCTTAAATCTTTACAGTACGAAGACATAGAAGCCGGAGCGATAGATTTTGAAGAACAAACTTCTCGTGATGTTAGTACTTACCGGTCTTCTGTTTATTTTAAATGGCGATATAAAAATGATCCATATAAAATAGCTTTTTTTCCAGAGGAGAAAATTTATGTTGCTTATCGCACCAGTAAAACATATCTTATTGTTTGTGAGGTGTTTGGAAATAATGGTGCGGTGTCGTATAAAGTTTTAAATTCTTTGGCTAAAAACACGGGAAAGTATTTAATATACTATTACAATAATGAGTGCTTTAAGAAATTTAATTTACTGGTAACCTTTAAACGTAAAAAACCTGTTATTGTAGTACGTAATCATGAACATTTAAATATTTCCGGAAGTATGGATTTTTCGCTTGCCGATTTAGAGGCTATTTTCTAAGGTATCTATTGTTATATGAGGAAACCAAGAAATTTTTAATTACTCAAAATTCTTCTATTGAAAATACTACAATTAATACATAAACCTCAAAACAGGGGAGCAGAAACTTTTGCCTGCCAAATATCAGGTCACCTCAAAGCCCTGGGACATCAGGTAAAGATTGTTGCTATTTTTGAAGGCAATGCAACTTTGCCGTATGAGGGGGAAATAATATGTTTAAATGCTTCTCAAGGAAACAGATTTTTGGACCTAAGAGGTTGGAGAAAGTTATCTAAAATAATTTCATCCTATCAACCTAATGTTGTTCAGGCAAATGCCGGGGACACTTTAAAATATGCTGTATTTTCAAAAATAATTTTTGACTGGAAAGCGCCTATTCTATTTCGTAACGCCAGTGAAGTGGGACGTTACCTTACTTCTCCATTTCAAAAGAGATATAACAGTTTTTTATACAGAAAAATAGATTGGGTGGCATCGGTTTCAGGGGTTTCAGAAAGAGATCTTTTAGAACATTTTCCTTTTCTAAAAGGAAAAACTGAAATAATTCCTATTGGATTGGAGATAAAGAAGCAAGAATCCCTTGTAAGGCTAAAGCCTTTTTCTGTAAAGCATATAGTTCACGTAGGAGGTTTTAGTTTTGAAAAAAACCATAAAGGGCTGTTGCGCATATTATCTCTAATTTTGGAAAAAGTGCCTCAGGTCCATCTGCACCTTGTGGGGGATGGACCTTTAAAAGAAGAAATTGAATTAGAAGTAAAAAAGATGAAGCTGGAATCTCATGTGTCTTTTTATGGCTTTGTGAACAATCCTCTGGCTTTTATAGATGCTGCGGATGTTTTGGTATTGCCAAGTATTATTGAAGGTCTTCCGGGAGTTATTCTTGAAGGCATGTACTGCAAGACTCCTGTTGTCGCTTATAATGTTGGAGGTATATCTGAAATTGTTAATGGAGATACCGGTATTCTTGTAGAAAAGAACGAAGAGCAAAAGTTTGCAGAAGGAGTCTTAAAATCTATTAATCAGCCGGAAAATGTCAGAATAGACAATGCATATAGGATGGTTGTTAAAAGATATATGAATGAGGACATAGCGTTAAAATTCGTTAATTCCTACGAAAAGATTGTTACAGATGAGGAATAGCTTATTTTTGCCAAATACCATCTTATTTAAATAATATTGTTATCGTTATGGATAAAATAAAAATCCTCCATATTATAAAATCATTAGGTAGAGGAGGAGCTGAGGTTTTACTGCCAGAAACGCTAAAATTGCATAATCAATCACAATTCGAATTCCATTACATATATTTTCTGCCCTGGAAAAATCAGATGGTGGAGGCTATAGAAAAAACGGGAGGAAAGGTTACCTGTCTAAAGGCTTCCAACAATTTAAGTTTATTAGGTAAATCTTCAGATGTAATAAACTACTGTAGAAAATATAAAATAGATCTCATCCATTGCCATTTACCCTGGTCCGGATTTCTTGGCAGGATAGTAGCAAAAAGAACAAATATTCCTGTTATTTATACAGAGCATAATATACAGGAGCACTATCATATAGCTACAAAAACATTGAATAAATTTAGCTTCAATTTTCAAGCTTTGGCTTTAGGAGTGTCTGAGGATGCCACGCAATCTATTATAAACAATATAAAACCAAAAATTCCTGTCCGTACAGTTTTAAATGGTGTTAATACAGACTTTTTTATTAAAAACCACAATGAAAGAGTAAAGATTAGGCATAAGCATAACATACCTGATGATGCTTGTGTAATTGGTAATATCGCTGTTTTTAGGGAACAAAAAGCAATACCAGTTTGGTTAAAGGCTTTCAAAAAAATAAATAAAAAACATCCTGAAGTTTATGGGCTTTTGGTTGGCGCAGGTCCAAAGGAAGATGAAGTTAAAGCTTTAGTAAAGGAATATAATTTATCAGACAAAATAATATTACCAGGTCTTCAAACGGATACCCTCGCTTATTTTTCAGCAATAGATATATTTATGATGAGTTCTGCTTTCGAAGGTCTTCCAATTGCGCTTTTAGAAGCAATGAGTATGGAATGTGCTGTAGTATCAACAAAGGCGGGAGGAGTAGTAGAAGTAGTGGAAAATGAAATAAGCGGTTTATTGTGTGAAGTAGGAAATTATGGTTGTCTGGCAGCAAAAGCTTCTGAATTGATAGAAGATCCGGAAAAAAGAAAAGATTACCAAATTGCTGCCAGGAAACGGGTAGTGAATAACTTTAGTTTAAAGAGGATGGTGGATGAATTAGAGGATATCTACAATAGTTTTGTGAAGAAGTAATAAAAAATTTCAATTTTCATCTGATTTTTATTTTTTTTAAAAAATGAACATACGAGAAGCTACAGAAAAGGATATTCCGGAAATCGTGACTGTTCTAAAAGCAAGCCTGGGAGAACAGGAGTTAGCTTTGTCTGAAGAAATCTGGAGATATAAACATATTAATAATCCCTTTGGTAAATCTCTTATACTTGTGGCAGAGGAAGAAGATATAATAGTTGGTGTACGTGCCTTTATGAGGTGGCGCTGGCACAACGGGCATAAAGAATTTTATTGTTTTCGGGCGGTAGATACTGCTACACATCCTAAACATCAGGGTAAGGGTATTTTTAAAAAATTAACTCTTAAGGCAATTGAAATAGGAAAAGAAGAAGGAGCGGACTTTGTGTTTAATACACCAAATGAAAAAAGCAGACCAGGGTATTTAAAGATGGGCTGGGAGTTGGCGGGAAATATAAAGGTAAGTATTAAACCGGCTTTTAATTCTTTCTGGAAAATTAAAAAAACAATTCCTGATTACGAAGTGCAATATAGAACCTCTGTTTCCAAAATTGAAAATTTGTGTTCAGAGTGGAATAGTAAATTTATCGGGGAAGTTTTATATACTCCCAAATCTGTGGAATACTTGAAGTGGAGGTACGAGAACAATCCATTACGACAGTATGAGGTTTTGGCAGCTTCCAATTACTACATTGCTGGTTATATAAAACATCATAAAAGGATCAAAGAGCTTCGAATTGTGGAATGTTTATACTTAAATGCTTTTCCCAATAAGGAAATAAATAAAAGTATACGCGATTGGAGCCTTAAATTTGGAGCACAGTTTATTTCTTTCTCACCCGAACTTTTAAAATTAAAAGCTCCTGCGGTTAAAGGTAAGTTTGGGCCAATTTTAACGGTACGAGATCTCAATCTTTCTCCTCATGAGAAGGAAATTTGTTCTTCCATAGAAAATTGGAACTATAGTTTAGGGGATTTGGAGTTATTTTAAAAAATATGATAGGTGTCCTTTTTCTAATTATCTTATTTGCTGGTTTAAATCAAATAATCTTTGGTTTTTATCAAAAGAAACACTCTTTTTTTAATAAAAAGCTGTTAAATCTTTTATACTTCTATCATCTGGTTTTTTTTGGTATTTACCTCTGGTATGCGTATAATAATCCTTCAGACTCCAAAGGATATTTTGAATTTTATAGTAAATATCCAAACCTTAGTTGGTTTGAAACTTTTGGGACAGACACAAGTTTTATTCATTTTATTGGATATCCTTTGCATTTTATTGGATTTTCATACGAAATGTTTATGGTAACATTTTCCTGGATAGGGTTTATAGGTTTTGTCTATTCCTATTTATTTTTTAGGGAGAAAATACCTGTAAAAGTAAAAATGTTTAAATCCATAGATTTTCTAACCCTTCTGCTTTTTCTGCCAAATATGCATTTTTGGACTGCTTCTTTGGGCAAAGGAGCGCCAATTTTTATGGCTGTTATGATGTTTGCCTATTCTATTTTACAGCCGAAATCACGAATATTCACCTTGTTTTTGGGCTCGTTACTGGTCTTTTATATAAGACCTCATGTATTTCTGTTTTTGGCCGTGGGGGCAGTTTCAGGATATTTTACAGGTAAAGAGAAAATTTCAACCTCTAACAAAATATTAGTGATGGTGGGGATGTTAGGTGGCGTTCTTCTTGTGCAGGATCAAATTTTAGCTGTTGTTAATTTACAGGATTCTGACAACCTTGTTGAAGATTTCGAAAGTTTTACAGGAGATAGAGCAGAAAATTTAAGCCAGAAGGCTGGGTCAGGAGTGGACATGGCATCATATTCTTTACCAATGAAATTGTTTACCTTCTGGTTTCGTCCTCTTTTTATTGATGCCCCTAATCCTTTGGGTTTTATAATTTCTTTTGAAAATCTTCTGTATCTTTTACTCTTCCTGAAAATTATAAGAAAAGATTTTATCAGTTTTTTAAAACGTGCACCATCAGCTGTAAAAATGAGTTTGGTAATTTTCTTATTAACATCTTTTGCCATGACTTTTGTCATGTCTAATCTGGGAATAATTATGAGGCAGAAACAAATGGTCATGTATTTTCTGTTTTTTGTGATCTACTATTTTTTGGCACAAAAAAAATATGACAAGATCGTGAGATTAAGAAAAAAAAGAAAAATAAAAGAAGAAAGTTTAGCGTAATTCGGATATAGGAAGCGGTTAGTAAAGGAATACGTTTCTTTTTCCGGTAGATGAGGTACATGAAAAAAACAGGAGTAGTCGTATTAACATATAACCGTTTAAAGTATTTAAAAATAGCTTTATGTAAGGTGATTGCTCAAACACACCAGCCACTTCAGATATTGGTAGTGGATAACGGTTCTACCGATGGAACAAAAGAATATCTTGCTTCTGTCGATAAAGTTGAAAAAATCTTTCTAATTGAAAATACCGGACCTGCCGGCGGTTTTTATAACGGGATTAAGTATTTTTCTGAAAACACCAATGTCGACTATGTGTGGCTCATGGATGATGATTTTTTTCCTTTTGACTCTTGTTTAGAAATTCTTCTTAATGCTACCAATTTAGAAACGGTGGTATTTCCCTATGTTCGGGAAAAAAATTTTGCTTTTCGCCAACAACCCGGATGGTGGGGAGTTCTAGTTCCAATGCCCATTATTAAACGTGTGGGTTATCCCCGGGAAGATTTATTCTTTTGGTCTGAAGATACGGAGTACTTGCAGGCAAGAATCCGGATGAAGTACAAGTATGCGCAAAAATGGATTTCTCAGGCTAAAGGCGTTCATTTTACGGTACGGCAAACGAACGCCAGAAGACCTTGGCAGTATTACTATGAAACACGTAATACTATTTATTCTCGTCTGTACATAAAAGAGACTACATTGCAACGTTTATATAAGCTTTTAAGGAGTTGGATTATTTTATTTTTAAATATTTTAGTTAAAGAGGATAAGAAATCGTTAAAATTTAAGATGTTTTTTTTGGGGACGTATCATGGATTTTTTAAAAAACTTGGTAAAAGGGTAGATCCTTCAAGTGGTAAGATTATAAAACTCTCTGGAAGATAAGTGGATGTACGCAGTAAAACACATAAAATTGTGCGGATTTTTAGTGAATTTGGGAACTTTTAGGAGATGCCGTAAGATGAATATATTTAAAACGAAATTGTATGCAGGTGAATAAAGGCTGTTTTGTTATTTCTCTTGACTTTGAGCTTCTTTGGGGGGTATTCGATTTAGTAAATCATAAAGAAAAAGAAGAATATTTTACCAATACGAAAAAAGTAATACCTCTTATACTTGATAGCTTTGCACAGTATCAAATACATGCAACTTGGGCTATTGTAGGGATGTTGTTTAATAGCAATTGGGAGGAATGGAATAATAACCAACCTAAGGTTGTACCCCTTTATAAAAATTCCTCTCTTTCTCCATACGATTTTGGCAACTCAATTTCAACCCTTGCTACTGAAGATTTTGTGTTTGCTCCCGAGCTTATCCAACAAATAAAGGGTACGGAAGGGCAGGAAATAGGAACGCACACGTATTCCCATTATTATTGCCTGGAACAAGGACAGACCATAGAACAATTTGCTGCAGATCTTCAGAAAGCTATTGATGTTGCTTGTGAAATGAATATAAATTTAAAATCTCTTGTATTTCCCAGAAATCAACTTAGGGAGGAGTACTTAAAGATTTGTGCAGACATGGGTATTGAAAATGTAAGATCCAATCCTTCTTCCTGGTATTGGCAGGATACCCAATCCAGTTCTTTCCTGACCAAGATCGGACGATCTGGAGATGCCTATTTCCCATTCGGTAATAAGAATTACCCACTTAAAGAACTAAAGAAAAAGAAAGGCATCCCATTGGAGCAGAAAGCCGGTAGATTCTTAAGGCCTGTAGAAGGGAATAGTTTTTTGAGAAAATTGAAACTTAAGCGAATTATGAGAGAAATGACTATGGCAGCAAAAAAGAATGAAATTTATCATCTATGGTGGCATCCGCATAACTTTGGAGACCATCCTACAGAAAGCTTGAATGACCTGAAAGTAATCTTGGAACATTTTGATAAACTGCGAAGTAAATTTAATTTTCAATCTGCCAATATGGAAGAAATTGGAGGATTACAAAAGAGCACATAATCGTAAATGTTTAATTTAAATTGTGTATTTGGTATTGATTCATGGGAAATGGAAGAACTAAAAATGTAATTAATATAAGGCTTAAATTCATCTCATGGTGAATCTCTATTTATTTAAA